>JBDTCU010000285.1:0-6911 GCA_039923415.1 Vulcanimicrobiaceae bacterium | reverse complement strand
GATCGCGCTGATCGCTAGCGCTGCGATACCGAGAACGAACGTTGAGTTGCCGATCGACCAGCCGATGAAGGATGCTGCGATCAACAGCATCGCGCATATGCCGACCAGCCAGAGCGTGAAGCGACGTTCTGGATCGAGCCGCACCTGTTGGGTCGGTTCGAATCCGCCGTGCAAATCCTTACGGGAGATGACGTACAGAACGAGCGCGGTAACGCCGACGCTCACGAGTGACGGCAACCAAAATGTCGCTACCCAAACTCCCAAGACGGGCGGGAAACCGTGAAAGAGCACCAGGTTAGCCGGGTTGGAGATTGGGAAGATGAAGCTCGCGGCGTTCGAGACAAACGCGCAAGCGAAGAGGTACGGCAGCGGAGTGAGGCTGGCGCGTCTTACCACCGCATACACTGCCGGAGTAAGCACTACCGCGGTTGCGTCGTTGGACAAGAACGCCGTCACCACGACCCCCGCTAGGTACAACAAACTGAACAGCCGCGTCCTGGACCCGTTCGCACCGCCGAGGGCACGTGAAGCCAGCCACTCGAAGACGCCCCCGCGCCGCGCAATCTCCGCGAGCGTCATCATGCCGATCAGAAAGAGATAGACCTCGATGCCCTTTCCGAACGCCTGCCCCGCGCGCGCAACCGTGATCTCGCCGAATAACACGAGCAGTGCCGCACCGAGAACTGCCCAAACCCACTCCGGTATGTGTTTGGGCCGAATCAGAATACCAAGAATCGCCGCGACCGAGATCACCCAAGTCGCAGCGGTGTGGAGTGCGGTCACCGAGTGAGGGTTTTAACCGCCGCCGTCGGGGTTTTCGGTTGGATGTGGTTTAGGCGTTGGGACTGGATTTTGACCCCAGAACGGCGTATCGATCGGTACGCCCACGCCTTCTTGCGCGTCGGCTTGGGGTGTTAAAGGCAAATTCATTCCGTTGGTATCGCGCCAATCGGCGAAGCTCAGCAGATCGTCGTAGGTGGTCTTAGAGACCTTTCGAATGAAACGCCGTCCGGCTCCCAGCGTCGAGAGCTGAGTCGTCATCACCGCAATCACGTACGGCTCGTGATTGGCGTAAACGATGCCGACATCGTTGAGGGTGTCATGCAGTGAGCCGGTCTTGTGCGCGATCTCCAAGTCGATCGGAAGCGGTTGCGGAACCAGGGTGTTGATTTGATCGGCCTCGAGGATCGCGATCATTTGACGCGACGACCACTCGTCGATCAGCTTGTCGTGCGCCATCTTAGAGAGCAGCCTAACCATATCTGCGGGCGAACTGCGCAGGGTATTACGAATGCCCCACCCTTCGGTGTGAATGAAATCGGATAACGTCGTATGATGCAATCCCAACTCCGCCATCGTGCGATTGATTCGGCGCCGGCCGACCAAACGGATCAGCATATTCGCGGCCGTGTTGTCGCTGACCGTGATCATCGCATTCAACAACTGCGAGACCGGATACGCAATCCCAACGCTCGCATCGCAGAGCGAGCCCGAGCCCCAATCCTTATCGGATGTGCGCAGTCTCACGCGAGTATTCAAATCGAACTTCCCAATGGTAAGCTGCCGAAAAACTTCGACCATAACCGGAACTTTAATCGTCGAAGCAGCCGGCATGCTGGCGCTCGCGTTGACCGAGCTGGTAAGGCCGGTCGAAAGATCTTTGACCTCGAGCGCTACGTGACCGGGCGCGCGCATCGACATCGCGGAGAGCTGCGATTGCAGGAGCGCGAGCGGTTCGGGAGTGATTTGAGCGTTCGCGCCGACCGGAAACAACGAGGCTGAGAACGCGAGAGCGAACGCAAGGCGCATCAGTACGGAACGCCGTCGGCCGCCGGAGCGCGAACTCGGCCGGTTAAGCCCGCAAGCGCGATCAGCGCGGCCAGATACGGTAACGCCTGCATCAATTCGCTGGGGATGCTTCCACCTTGCAGTGAGAATTGAAGTGCCTCCAAAAACCCGAAGACGATCGCCGCACCGGCCGACCCAAATGGGGTCCAGCGTCCAAAAATGATTGCGGCCAGCGCGATAAAGCCCCGACCCGCCGTCATTCCGTCCGAGTAGAGGTTAAGTTCACCGACCGATAAGAATGCCCCGCCTAATCCGGCAAGCGCTCCGCCCATCGTCACCGCAAGCAAACGCAGGCTGAGCGGGTTCAGCCCGGCATCCTTAACCGCGCGCGGATTTTCTCCGCAGGCCTGCACGCGCAATCCCCACGGCGTTCTATATAATCCGTAATGCAGAGCAATTGCGCACAGAAACGCGAGAACGATCAGCCACCAATAGTTGCCGCCAAGCCCCGGAACCTGCGGACTGGCCCCCGGCTGATTGAAGAGCAGAACCAAGCCGAATGCCGCTCCGCCCGTGCAGATGAGGTTGATCCCGACTCCCGCAACGATCTGGTCGACCTTAAATGCGGTGGCCGCATATCCGAGAACGAATCCGAAGAATCCGCCGACGATAATCCCCGACAGCACGCCGAGCAGCGGATTGCCGGTAAGATTTGAAACAACGACGGCGGTAAACGCGCCGGCCGCCATCATTCCTTCGAGCCCGATGTTGATGATACCGGCGCGTTCACCCAGCATGCCGCCGAGCGCCGCATACATAATCGGCGTGGACTTAGTCAGTGTCAGCAACGCGAACGCGGCCAGCATACCGAGCGAACCGTTCACTGCGTTGCTTCTCTCTCCGAAGCGGATGTTACATAGCGTCGGGCGGCCAACACCAAGATGATCAAGCCCTCAATGACATGGATCGCGTCTTTGGGTACTTGGGCGGATGCCTGCATCGCAAGGCCGCCTGCTTCCAAAATGCCGAACCCGAATGCCGCAACGCAGATCCAAAGCGGATCGAGATCGGCAACCAGCGCGACTGCAATCGCCGTGTACCCGTAACCAGGACTGAGCGCGGTGTTGAAACGATGCAGAATGCCGGTCACGATCGTTGCTCCTCCCAGCCCCGCAATCGCGCCGGATACCATCATCGCCAAGATCGTCATGCGAGCCATGTTCACGCCGTTGCGTCGAGCCGCTTGCGGAGCATCTCCGGACGCGCGCAGCTCATATCCAAATACCGTCCGCTGAAAAATGAATCGCAGCGCGATTGCCGCCGCGATTGCGATGAGGATCGCGATCGTCAGCCGAGTATCCGGAATGAGAACCGGAAGCCACGCATTGGTAGGAAGCGTAGCAGTTTCAGCGCCGGATGCGCCGCCGCCGCGCAGCGCGCCGCTCACCAAATAATTCGCCAGATAGATCGCGATGAAGTTGAGCATGAGGGTTGAGATGATTTCGTTTGCGCCGAACCGGGCTTTCATGGCGCCTGCAATCGCGCCCCAGAGGCCGCCGCCGATGCATCCGGCGATCAGCAAAACAACGATTGAGATGAACGCCGGAGCGTGCAGATGTTCGCCGATACCGCCGGCTGCCAGACCGCCGACGATCAACTGACCCTCAGCGCCGATGTTAAATAGGCCCGCCCGAAACGCTAGACAGATACCGAGCGCCGGAAAGAGCAGTGCGGTCGTTTGGACTAAGGTTTCGGCGATTTGGCTTTTCCCGCCGAGCGCCCCGAAGAACAGCGCCGAGAAGCCGTCAATCGGGCTGACGCCCGCGATCAGCATCGCAATTCCGGCCAGCACGATTGCCAGCACGATCGCACCGATCGGCCCGGATATCAGCCGACGCGCGCGCTTCACGCCGGCGCACCGGCCATCAAGCGGCCGATCGCACTGCGATCGATCGCCGAGCGTTCGAAGCGGCCGACGATTCGGCCGCGGTATAGTACCAGCACTCGATCCGCGATTGTCAGGATTTCATCCAGCTCAAACGAGATCAGCAAGATGGCGGCACCCCGATTGCGCGCTTCCACCAGCCGCGATTGCACCAGGGCTGCGGCCCCGACATCGATTCCGCGCGTCGGTTGGTAGGCCAAAACGAACCTGGGTTCGCCATGCAGCGCGCGCCCAACCACAAGCTTCTGCTGATTGCCGCCTGAGAGTGTTTTCGCGGCGACGTCCAGAGACGCGGCCCGCACGTCAAATCGTTCGACAATTGACTGGGCATCCGCGCGCGCGGCCCTGTGATCGAGCAGTATCCCGCGATGCACGCCGGGATTGCGCTGGCGTCCTAAGATGGCATTTTCGACGATCGACCAATTCAGCACCAGCGCTTCTTTGAGGCGATCTTGCGGAATGATTCCACGAGTCCCGCTGATCGAGAGTTTTCCGGAGTACGGCAGCACCCCAGCGATCGCATCGGCCAGTGCGCTCTGACCGTTGCCCTCAACACCGGCGATTCCAACGATCTCGCCGCCGTGCACCTCAAAACTGGCTTGCTCGATCCGACCTGAGCCGACCCCGGCGCCGAACTCTTCGGCCGCAAAACAGGCACTCGGTTCGGTTGTCGACCGGGCCGCGATCCGGGGCAGCTCTCCGCCTACCATTTCGCGGGCGATCGCATCGACGGTGGTCGCCTCCGTAGCCATATGCGCGATAATTCGCCCGTGCCGCATCACGCTGATGCGTTGGCTGAAATTGATGACTTCCTGCAATTTGTGGGTGACGATCAGCACTGCCGTGCCGCGCGCCGCTAGCCGAGTAATCGTGGCGAAGAAGGCGTCGATCTCGGCCGGCGCGAGCGCGGCGGTCGGTTCGTCCAGCAACAGCACTTTGGGATCTCGCTCGAGTTCGCGCAGAAGTTCGACGCGCTGCTGGATGCCGATCGGCAGATACTCAACATACGCATCCGGATCGATCTCGAGCTGGTTATCGCAGGCCAGCTCGACCACCCGCGCTTTGGCGGCGGCGACATCTATGGTGAAGCCCTTGCGCGGCTCCCGACCGAGCATGATATTTTGCCAGACGCGCAGTCGACCGACCAGCTCGAAATGCTGGTGAACCAAACCGACCGTTCCAATCGCGTCAATCGTTCCCTCATCCGGCCGAACCGTTCCGAATGCGATATTCGCAAGGGTCGATTTGCCGGCGCCGTTCTCGCCGACGAGCGCGTGAATCTCGCCTGGATAGAGCTCCAAGCTCGCATCTGCGACCGCTACCACGCCGGGATACGTCTTGCGTATGCCGGCAAGCGCGAGTGCCGGTTCCAGCGTTACAACTTAGCCGGCATGAAGGCGGCTAGTTCGGGCCGGGTGCTGGGTGGATGAATCCGTCCGCTCTCGATCGCCTGCGCCAGCCGGTTGACTCGGGCGATATTTGCTTCCCCGATCAGGTCGCGCGTATATTGAAAGTCGGTGAGCGAGATACCGTGGTCTTGCAGTCCAAGAATAACGTGCCCGAAGACCGGCTTGTGGGCGGCGGCCGCTTGGGCGACTTGGAACACCGCGACATCGACATGCTTCACCATGCTGGTCAAAATCTTCCCGGGCAAGAGCCCGTCTTGATTGGAATCGACTCCGATTAGGTAGTCGCCGCTGCGATTCTTGACCGCGTCGATTGCGCCGAGTCCGGCCTTACCTGCGGCTGCGTAAATAATGTCGGCACCGCCGTCGTACAGCAGGCCGGCCAGTTCCTTTCCGCCCGCGACATCGTCGAAGCCGCCAACGTACTTCACATCGACCTTGATCTTCGGATCGATCTGGCGAGCTCCGGCGGTAAACCCAACTTCGAACTTTATCAGGAGTGGAATTTCCAGGCCCCCTAGGAACGCGATGTGATGCGTCTTGCTGACTAGCGCCGCTAATGCGCCGGCCAGAAACGACCCGTCCTCTTCTTTAAAGGTCACCGATGCGACGTTTGGGTCGGCGAGAACCGCGTCGATGATCGCGTAATTCTGCTTGGGGTTCCCCTTGGCGACCGTGTCGAGATCTTTGGCCATCAGATTGCCGACAGCATAGATTTCATTTGGATGGGCATTGGTCAGGGTGCTCAGATTCGGCTGGTAATCTGCGGCCGATTGCGATTGCAAGACTTGAATGTGCGCACCTAACTCGCTCTGCGCTCGCTTCAGGCCGGCGTACGCCGAATCGTTGAATGATTTGTCGCCCAGACCTCCGGTGTCGGTGACCATCGCCAGGGTGAGCTGTCCCGGTCGAGCCGCTCCGCTCTCGCGATGCCCGCAGCCCGTCAATCCGGCAGCGCAGACCGCCGCTAGGAAAAAAGAACCCGCCTTCGTCTTCATCGCGCAAAATTACGACTAACGGAGGGCATTGCCTTTCTCGCGAACTCCGGGGGATGCAAGCTTTGGATTTACGCGTCGTTCCGCCCCGCCGCTGGAGTGAGGAGTTGGGTGGGATCCGCTGGCTTCCGCGTTTGGTCGATAAGGCACGTGCGGCGATGGCCGGAACGCTCGGAACCTACCTCTACGGTCAGAGTCCGGTGGATCGCGATCTGTTGCGCGCTTTGGGTCTGCGATACCGTGAGTTCACCCATATTATCAAGGACGCACCGGACGATGAGGCGGTACTGGACGCTCTGCGGTCGCGCTGCCCGAAGGGCCTGGAGCCCGCTCATCAGTTCAGCGACGCTTTGCCCTATAAACGCAGATGGTTCATGTGGGTGCTGGATGTCGACGATGGATACGCGGGCGTTTTTTGGAGAGTCGCCAAACTCCCGGCCAACGCGGCGTCCGCACTACTGACCGGTTTCATAAAAGCGCGCTGGCCTTCGCGCGCGGCCGACGTGAATACGGAGACAACGTGAGCACTGCAGTCCACCAAATTGCGCAGCGTGTCGATATCATCGGTGTGCCGATGGACCTGGGTGCCAGCCGCCGGGGCGTCGATATGGGCCCATCGGCCGTTCGCTATGCTAAGTTACACGAGCGGCTGAAGTCTCTCGGTATTGCCGAGATCGTGGATCATGGAAATTTGGATGTCCCGGTGCGCGAGTCGGCCGGCGCGGACTCCGGCCGCGCGAAATTTTTGGATGTTATTCAAGCAGTCTGCGCGCACTT
>JBDTCU010000284.1:0-5300 GCA_039923415.1 Vulcanimicrobiaceae bacterium | reverse complement strand
CGGACGGCGTGACGCTGACTTGTTTAGGTCCACTGAGCGTCAGCGCGATTCGAACGGTGTCGGGCGTCATCTGGCGCACGCGCATCGAAGACACGAGATCGGTTTGCGGGTGTTCGTTCGGCACCGTTTGCAGCTGCGCGCCGTGAATATCGACCCAAAACCGGTTGTCAGGCTCGCCGAGCCGATGCCAGTCGTAGGTGGCATTTCCGCTCATCGCGATCGTTACGTTAAGACCGTTGGCGCTCGGCAGCGCATCGATTGCGGTAACCGGCGACAGCTGGGCAGGCGCCGGACTCTGCGCGAGCGACCCGTTCGGAGCATCGAGCGGCTCCGGTGCCGAAGTGGCAGCCGCTGCCGGCACATTCACCACTGCGAGCGGCTCAGGCGCAGGACGACCCAAGAAACCGATAGAGAATCCCTGATCGCCGGCCTGGGCCTCCCCGTGCGAAGCCGAATCGGTCATCAGGAGGGTCATGATCGTCTTGGGATCGCGCACCGTACCGATCACCTCGATTTCTATCGTGCGCAAGCCGGCGGCGTTTACCGAGCGCAAACGCTCGAGCGTACTGCCGACTCCATCGAATTCGAACACAATCTTCCCGTGCGAATCGGAGAGCTTGCGCCATTTCAGCGGAACCGCACCTTGAGCAGTAAGTGTCGAACGGCCGTCGATGCTTTGCACGTCGATCTTCGATAGCTGCGGCTGAAGAACGATCGTCTCTCCGTCACGCTTGGGCTCCAGCGATAACGCGCGGAGCAGCTCGTAAAACGGAACGTAGGGTCGCCCGTTCCGCATGAACGGCGCAAACGCGGCCACAGCTGTGAGCGGACCGACATCGTAGCGAGTGTCGCCGACCGCAAAGCTCACAACGGTCGGTCGTGCAGTCGTTATCAGCACGTACCGTTCGCCGCTGCTCCAGGTTACGGTTGCGCCGAGCGAATTCAGCAGCTCCTTGAGCGCCGGATCGGTAATTGGCACGGCGTAGTCGTTACTCTGAGCAATTGCGCGAGCGATCGGAATGCGCCGGCCGGCGAACCAAAACGAAGGTTGCGACGGTAAACCCGAGCCAGGGCTCGCATCGGCGGGCGCGATCGCTCCCAGCACAAACGTTGTGATAAGGCAGAGCTTACCAATCTGAACGGTGTAGCGGTGTATCCAGCTCAAGATGTCCCCCTGGCAGCGTATCGAGGCGTTGCCCGTCCACGCGGATGCCGACGGCGTTGATCCCGGGTAGTGCGGTGAGCGTCCAAACCAGCTCTTTGAATTCACCGCTCTCATCAAACGTACCGGTTTGCGCTTTCACCTCATTGGAAAGATCGAGGTTGGCGGTTGACCCGGTAACGTCGATCGAGCGCAGATGGGTTCCAACCGGAAAACGCACCGCTTGGATCGTGCTGGGAGGTCCGGCAATTGCCTGAGTGGCGGCATACAACGCGGCGTTGTGCAGATGCTCTGCAGCCGATTCGCCCTTCTCTTGCGGGCGCATCGAAACCGACCACGGCGTTTCGGTTTTTCCGTCGGTGCTGGTGTAGTATACGGTGATTCGGTCGCCGATCGGACTTCGCTGATGCGAGAGGTACAACCATGAGCCGGCCGCGGCCACAACCAGCAATCCGATCAAAAAGAAAACCCGCGAACTTCTCACGGAAGGCAGGCTTCGACTCCCCCAGCAGTGATACCCCCGGATTATGAGGCGTTTACGCGGAGCCGCGCTGGTTCTTCTCGGTGCGTTTTTCATCGCGGCCGGTGCGCTGCACTTCTTGAAACTTCCGACATACGCGCGAATCGTCCCGCCGTGGCTGCCCGCGCACGTTCTGCTCGTGCAGATGAGCGGCGTATGCGAGATACTGGGCGGAATCGGGGTGTTGCTGCCGCGCACCCGTAGAGCGGCCGGCATCGGCCTTATCGCGCTGCTGATCGCAGTCTTCCCCGCGAACCTCTTTATGGCCACACATTCGGCTACGTTTGCGGATCTCGCTCCCGCTCCGGTTTTATGGTTACGGTTACCGCTTCAGATTGTTGCAATCGCGTGGGTTTCATGGCTCTGCTTGCGCCGCTGACGTTTCTAGCGCTCTTCCTGTCGATCTGGATCGTCGTGCCGGGCCCAAATCTTCCGTTATTCGCTCTGAGTGTCGGCGCAATAGAGGTCTCGCCGCTGCTGGCGATCGGCAATCTGATCCTCCTCGCATTGGCGCTCAGATCGCGCGCCGGTTGGATGCGGCATCTCGCGCTGGCGGCGGCTGGAATCGCCCTGCTCTGCTCGGTCGTTCCGCTAGCCGAATACGTCACCGCAAGCCCGCATGTTCCTCTGCCCTGGATGATCGCGCCGATGCACGCATCGCGCGTTGACGAAATCGCGCTATCGGCTCCCGATGTCATCGTGTATCGCCCGCAGAGCATCGGCACCTATGGCGTGGTGATCGCGATCTACGGCGGAGCTTGGGAACGCGGCAGCCCCCGAAACGACGCGCTCCTCAACCGCTTCCTCGCATCGCGCGGGTATGTGGTATTCGCAATTGATTACCGGCATGCGCCGGCAGTTCGATTTCCCGGACAGCTGAACGACGTTGATTCGGCGTTCGAGTGGGTCGGAGTACATGCAAAGAACTACGGCGGCGATCCCCAGCGCATGGTTTTGCTCGGCCATTCCTCAGGCGCCCAACTCGCGTTCCTGCTCGCGGCTCGACATCCGGCGGCCTTTCGCGGAGTGATAACCTACGAGAGCCCGGTCGATCTGCGGATGGGATACCTCCATGTCTCGCAGCCGGACGTTATAGACATACGCGGGATATTGACCGATCTCTGCGGCGGACCGCCGCAACGCCGGCCGGCCTGCTATCGGAGCGCCTCACCGCTGCACAATGTTCATGCGGGTTTGCCGCCGATACTGATGATCGCAAGTAAACGCGATCATGTCGTCGTTGCCGGCTACGAATATAAGCTGCGCGATGCCCTCCTGGGCGCGGGTGATCGCGTCGAATACGTCGAGCTGCCCTGGGCCGATCACGACTTCGAGGCCGTCTTTAACGGATTGGACGATCACGTCGCAATGTGGTATTTACTGGGCTTCCTCGAGCGGGTGGATTCGCCAACGCGAATCCGCTATAGACGCCCGACGGCTTGCATGCCCAGGTACCCGGTTATCAGCACCAGCACCAAGCCGACGGCACTCAAGACCAGCGCCATCGCGCCGTTGCCGCTGCGTGCGGCGATTCGACGCGCGAGCATGTACGCGGCTAGAGCCAGCAGCGCGCACAGGATATGCACGAAGATCACCGGCGGCATCGGATGAATGAGCGCGGCAGCGACGATACCGATCAGTATTTGCAAGCCCAATACCGCGGCCATAACTCGGCGGCCCAGCTGTGTCCAACCCAAGACGGCCGCGCATAGGAGCACCAAAAATGCGAACCCGTAGTGAATCTCAAGTATCAAATGACGTTCCTCCGTTGGGCGCGAGCTTCGCGGCCAATTAAAAAAGCCCGCCGGAAGGCGGGCTTTTTCGACAAACGTCTCTACCGATTAACGATAGCTGGGTTTGCTGGCGAAACAATCGCGGCAATATACCGGCTTGTCGCCACGCGGCTGGAACGGAACTTCGGCAACGCCGCCGCACTGGCTGCAAGTTGCTTTGAACATTTCGCGTGCGCGGTCGCCGCCGCCGCCGCCGCGGTTTCCGCCGCCCTGTGATTGGGCTTTGCGGGCTGCGCGGCAGTCCGTGCAACGGTTCGGCTTGTTTTGAAAGCCTTTCATCGCATAGAATTCTTGTTCGCCTGAGGTGAACACGAATTCGCGTCCGCAATCAACGCAATTGAGTTTTTCGTCTACGTACACTAGGTACTCCTTAAATATTGGGTGTTTGGATCCGACGACTCGCCAAGTACTAAGTTGTAACCGTGCGTACTTCGAAACCTTGAGGGACCACGCTACCACATCCGCGCTGGAAAAGCAATCATCGGCCGCTTGCCCTGCTGGGTTCGACTCGCACCCTTTGCGCGCTGCGTCGAACCCGTCGCGTTTGGGCTTCGCCCCCCGTCCCTCGACATAATCCCCGTAACAGGCACACGTCCAGCGGCGTTATCCCCCTATGATCGGATTTTCGCACCTTATCCTGCACGTCGTGCTCTGTAAGAGCCCCGCCCGATCGGGGGCCCTGCCGATCAACCTGCGGGTGGTCATGGCGTATCGGATCGCACAGCCGGAGATGAATCAGACCTTTCAGGTCAGCCCGGACGATGCCGGCGAGGCTGCCGTTGAATTCGATGCCATGCAAGGGGTCTACCTCATGAAGGTCCGGCAGTCCGGCGGATGCGGGGCGGACCAATTCGTCACGGTACTCTCGGAGCACCCCCGCGAGCTCTCCGTCCAGCTCGGGCGGCCGCCGCCGCCTGCCCAAACCTCCGCCCTCGTCGCAGGCGCCGCGCCCCCCGGATACTCGTACGTGCGCCCGACGATCGTTTATTTCGCGAAGCCGGCAGCCTGCGATGCGCCGATCGGTACCCCGCTGACTGACGGCATCACCGTGCTGAACGATCTGGATGCCTACTACGCAACCGTCCGCCCGCCGGCAGTGCTGATCGATCCGAAGGCGTATCTCGTCGCGCTCCGGCTGCGTACCGCAACCGGCGGATTCCACTACGTCAAGGTGCCGGTCGATTTTCCGCCCTCGGAGCAAAACTGGCCGACCTACCAAAAAATGGATGTGAATGAAAACATCATCGACTTCGTTGCCGGCAAGCCGTTCGACACGCTGCTCTGCCCGCGAATCTCGAAAACCTCAGTCTGATTGATAGAAACACGCGCCGCACATCGGTACATAACGAACTTCGCCTTCGATCGCGATCTGCGACCCAGATAGGGTGCGCTTACCATCCGGATCGAAGCGAACGTTCATCGTGGCCTTGCGGCCGCAAGGACAAATGGTCTTCAATTCTTCCAAGCTGTCGGCCAGCGTAAGCAGGTAGATCGCTCCCGGAAACGGCTCACCCAGAAAGTCACTGCGGATTCCGTAGCAGATAACCGGAACGTTCAGCACGTGTGCGACGCGATGCAGTTGGCGCACCTGTTCGCGCGTAAGAAACTGGGCTTCGTCGATCAAGATGCAAGCTAGGTCATCCGTTTTTGAAAACCACTCGAAAAAGTCGAGATCGGCGTTAAACGTCCGTGCTTTGCGTTTCGGGCCGAGCCGCGAGCTGACCAGACCCGGTCCATAACGGGTGTCGATCTCGGCGGTCACGATCTGCACCTTGCGGCCCAGTTCCTCGTAGTTGTATGCGACCTGAAGCAACGCGGTCGATTT
>JBDTCU010000283.1:0-3061 GCA_039923415.1 Vulcanimicrobiaceae bacterium | reverse complement strand
CCGTTTGCTCGCGAATTAGTCTTCCTTTGCCTCGAGGTGGCAAGGCAAACAGGCGCAACCACTGCAATCGCGAGCCGGTTAGGGCCAAGAGATGCCGTTTCGACACCGGGAAGGCGCGCCGGTCGCGCTGATTACCCTTACCGTGATGCTTGGGCTGATCATGGCGATCATCGATTCGACGATTGTCAACGTTGCGCTCAACAATATTGCCGGCAATCTGGGTGCCTCCATAGACGAGGTTTCGTGGGTTGCGACCGGCTATATTTTGGCCAGCGTCATCACCATGCCGCTCAACGGGTGGCTGACCGCCTACTTTGGACGCAAGAACTTTTACGCCGGGGCGCTCGCGATTTTCACGATCGCTTCACTGCTCTGCGGGACCGCGCGCAGCATTTGGGTGCTGGTTTTCTACCGCGTACTGCAAGGTTTCGGCGGCGGCGCGCTTCAGCCGACCGCGCAGGCGATTCTGTTCGAAACGTTTCCTAAAGAAAAGCGCGGCAACGCGATGGCGATCTTCGGCCTGGGCGCGATGGTCGGCCCCGCGATTGGACCACTGCTGGGCGGTTATATCGTGGATAACGGTTCCTGGCCGATGATCTTTCTTATCAACATTCCGATTGGAATCGTTGCATTTCTGATGACGATGGCGTTCATACCTAATTCGAGTCTGCACGAAAAGCCGAAAGGCGGCATCGACTGGCTCGGCCTCGGATTGCTCTCCGCCGGGCTGGCTTCACTGCAGTACGTCCTAGAGCGCGGGCAGCACGACGATTGGTTCAACTCCAACACCATTTGGGCGCTCTCGATTGTGGCGATTGTTGCGATCTGCTGGTTCGTCTACAAATCGATCTTCGATAAACACCCGCTGGTTGAATTGAAAGTCTTCAAATATCGAACCTTTACGGTCGGCAGCATCATCGGGATCATCACCGGTTTTGGACTCTTTGGCACGAGCCTTATCTTACCGCTGTTCTTTCAAAATGTCATGGGCCTGACTGCTTGGGATACCGGGGTAGCGCTCTTACCGGGCGCCTTCGCGACTGCGGTCAGCATGGTAGTCGTTGGACGATTGATCGGGAAGGTCGACGAGCGAATCTTGGTCGGCTTTGGGATGGTGCTCTTTGGGCTTTCAACGTGGTGGCTTGGAGGACTGGATCAAAGCAGCGGTATCGCAAATATTTTTTGGCCGCGAGTCGCGAACGGCTTCGGCTTGGGCTTTTTGTTTGTGCCGCTTTCAACCGTAACACTGGGAGCGATTCCGCGCAGCGACCTGGCCGGCGCGACCGGGATGATGACCCTCCTTCGCCAACTGGGCGGCAGTTTTGGTATCGCCGTTCTCACCACACTGCTCGCACGAGAGATCGCGATCTCCTGGAACGCATTGGCCGCGGGTGTAACCCAGACGCATGGCGCGTCAATTGCTACCCTAACGCATATCGTCGGTGTAAACTCCACGGTGTTCGCCTACGACTACCTGCTCCGACTGTGCGCGATCATCTTCTTTATCACCACGCCGCTGGTGATCTTCATGCGCGCATCCCGCCGCAACCCGGAAGGCAGCGGCGAACCCGTTATGGCGATGGCGGAGTAAGAAGCTGTTTGCTCATCTCTTGGTGCTCGATGCCGGCGTCCTCAAAGTAGTCGCCGGACTCTGAGAACCCGGCTTTGCGGTAGAAGTCGATGGCATGAACTTGCGCGTGGAGGCTCACGCGCCGGTAGCCCTGAGCTCGGGCTTCGGAAACTAGAGCCTCGAGCATCAATCGACCCAGTCCGCGGCCGCGAGCACTCTTGCGTACCGCCATTCGGC
The DNA here is from genome assembly GCA_039923415.1 of Vulcanimicrobiaceae bacterium. Classification (GTDB taxonomy): domain Bacteria; phylum Vulcanimicrobiota; class Vulcanimicrobiia; order Vulcanimicrobiales; family Vulcanimicrobiaceae; genus JALYVT01. Next base: position 1,254 of record JBDTCU010000283.1, on the reverse strand, counting down.
CGATTTGGGCGTCTCCGAATTCATTGCGATAGAAACGACCAGCCGCAAATGTTTGCGAACCTTCGGTCAGCAGAATATGCACCGCATCCAAATCGGTTCGGTCGTGATCGTCGATCTCTAGTTCGGCCGGGACGGCTTGTTCGATGACGAAGACTTCCGTGCGCACTTCAATAGCGCATCGCATCCGCGGTGCATCGGTAACTGAAAATAATTCGACCTTCATATCGCAATCAGCCGACGCGCCAGCGGGTTAACTGCGCGTAAGCGCCAGCGCTGTTCGTAGTTGAAACGGCGAAAGGCGTTGATGGCCCGCAACGTCGGAGTCTGCACCTCAGCAACGATTTGGGACGTCAGTTCGTACTCCTGGCGATAGTCGGCGGTGAGCCGCGCGATGGTGGAACGGACCGCCGGCGGGTGGTCTCCCCGAAAGCGCAGCAGCCGCGGATACTCTGTTTTGAAATAAACGCGGGGATCGACTGCAGCCAGCTCGGTCTCTTCGAGAATCTCACCCGGAGCGCCGAGCTGCGAATAGTGACGGCCTTTTTCGGCGTGACGGCGAACTGACAACGCGTGTCCGTAGTGCCCGTAAACATAGGGCAGCGCCAGTCGTTTTCCGCGCAGACCTTCGAGTCGTTCGTGGACGCTACCAACCCATTGCAGCCCGGGTGCGTAGCGGAAAAACGCCATTCGCCGCTCGATTGAGGTGTAGTACTCGAACGATTGAAAAAAATGCCAAGTATAGCCGTCCACGAAATCATATTCTGGCGGGACGCGGTCGAGATGCTCGGCAATTCGCGCGACCGGCGCAGCATGAACCTCATCGGCATCCACAAAAGCGACCCATGTGCCCGCATCATGCAGAGCGTGCAGCTCCAAACACCGATTACGGGCTGCAGCAAAATCGACAAACGGCGCGCGATCGATAACCAGCCGTTCCTCCGCGGCCAGGGCACTCTGCGCAAACGTCGATTCGTGAGGTGAGTCTCCCGGCGCGTTGTCGTTCACGATCAGCGTATCGATGCATCCGGCCAAACTCTCGAGCAACGCCTCCAAAAACGGCTCGGCGCGGGCTCCGACGATGAGATGCGCGGCAACGCGTGAGTGTGGCACTTCGCGGCCTGTTCGCCGCAGGCGCGGGATTCTCCGCGAATGCACGAAAGGACCGCAAGTATGGCGGAAGTGCTTTCACTCTGCGTCGATGCGCGCGACTTGGCGCACGATTATCGCGGGATCGGGCGCTACGCCCGCGCGGTA
>JBDTCU010000282.1:0-9857 GCA_039923415.1 Vulcanimicrobiaceae bacterium | reverse complement strand
GTACGCCGAATCCGGGATTCCGCCTAGCGCCGAGGGCGCGTACGCGGAATCCGCAGGGCGCGATGCTTTTTAGAAGAAGGTTGCGACCGTGAGCACTGATGACAATGGGGCACAGCAGCGCCGGTTCTATCGAGCGTCAGTAAACTTTCCGGTAACCATTGCCGTGACCGGTGAGGCGCGGATCATCTTAGGGAACGCGGTCGATCTTTCGGGCGGCGGCGTCCGCGTCGAAACGAGGAGTGATCTAGCCAAAGGCGGACAGCTGACGCTGCGCTTTAAGCTCTCCGAGAGCTCCGCCGAGATGGCCGTTCGGGGCCATATGGTGCTCTCGTTTTACGACGGTTCCAAACAGCAGTTCGCCCACGGCATCGCATTCACCCAGATTTCGCCGGCCGATCAGGAAGCGATCGTGCATTTCATCCACGAATTGCAGCGTCGCGGAATCAAAGACAATCGCTGAGCGCCCGGCATCTAGCCGCCGTTCGCGCGATCCTCTCCCATGAACCCGTAGAAGAAGTACTTGTTACCCTCGGAGGTCGTGATCACGATCCGGGTTTCTTCGATCTCGGCGTGACTAATGATCTTGCCGACCATCGTCTCCATAATCGCTTGGGCCTGAAGGAACTCAGCCTCACGCAGCGCGTCCGGCTCCACCTCAATCAGGTGCAAAAGCTCATCGAGTTTATCGTCCATCCGGCCAGCCTCAGAATCTATCACGCGTGGCATCACTTATACTACATCGTCCGACGCCCCCCCAATCGTTAACGGTGCCATAAAGGAACCCTGCGAGCATTCGCTAGAAGGGCGTTCCCGATGTTTCTACTGGAAGTCCTGAGCGGCCCGCTGGATGGCAAGACCTGGCAGTTCGATCGCGAGATCACCATAGGCCGCGACGATACCTACGCGGATGCGTGCATAACGATCGACCGGTATATTTCGCGAAAGCACGCCAAGTTGCTGGCCGGCGCCGATCGGCTGGTGCTGACCGATCTGGAGAGTCGCAATGGTACCAAGCTTGACGGCAAGCCGGTGTCCGGCGATGCCCCACTCGAGGTCGGGACCCCATTCGTGGTCGGGCGCACGGTTTTACGCGTAACCCGGCTCTAGCCATGCGGGTCGCTACGACCATCGCGGCGGCGCGTGAGGAGATCGCCGCGCTGGGCCGGCCGGTGGCCTTGGTTCCGACCATGGGTGCCTTGCATGCCGGCCACCTCGAACTGATCGCGGCGGCGCGAAACGGCGGCGGCAGCGTTGTGGCATCGGTGTTTGTGAACCCGCTCCAATTCGCTGCGGGCGAAGATTTCGAACGCTATCCGCGCGATTTCGAGGGCGACCGTGCGAAATTTGGCGCAGCGGGTGTCGATCTCTTGTTCGCGCCCTCTACCGAGGAGATCTATCCGCCCGGGTTCTCCACCACGATCGACGTGGGTCCGCTCGGTGCCGCCTACGAAGGCGCGGCGCGCCCAACCCATTTTGCCGGGGTTGCGACGATCGTGGCCAAACTGCTCAATATCGTCGGACCCGACACGCTGGTGCTCGGCCAGAAGGACGCGCAGCAAACCGCGGTGATACGAAAAGTCGTGCGCGATCTAGCCTTTCCGATGCGGGTTCAGATCGTGGCAACCGTGCGAGAGGCCGACGGATTGGCGCTCTCCAGCCGAAATGCCTACTTACATTCGGAGCAGCGCGCACACGCGCCCACGCTTCTTGCGGTGCTGGAAAAGCTTCGCGCAGACCTGTCCCAGAATCTGAGTAAACGCGACGCGATTGCGCGGGCCTCCGCCCTTCTGGGCTCGTCCGGGCAACTCGAATATTTGGATCTGGTAGACGCGGATTCGTTCCAGCCGCTCGAACGGCTGCAAGCGCCCGCGTTTATTATCGGGGCAGCGCGCTTCGGTGCGACTCGATTGCTCGATAATATCTGGATCAGATCGCTATGAACGGCGCGCGGATTCTGCTGGGCGTCAGCGGCGGGATTGCCGCCTATAAAGCCGCCGCACTCTGCAGCACCCTCGTTCAACGCGGCGCGATTCTCGATGTGATCATGACGTCGGAGGCGCAGCGATTCATCACACCGCTGACATTTTCAGCTCTAACCGGGCGTCCGGTATACAGTTCGCTGTGGGACGCGCCCGAACGCATTCCGCACATTGCACTGGTGCGCGAGGCGCGAATCGCCGCGATCGTTCCGGCGACCGCCAATCTGTTGGGCAAGCTCGCTCGCGGAATCGCGGACGATCTCCTGAGCACTGCGCTGCTTGCGGCGCGAATTCCGATCTTGGCCGCGCCGGCAATGAACTCAGCGATGTACGAACATCCCGCAACTCAAGCCAACCTTGCAACTTTACGCGAGCGCGGGTACGAGATAATCGAGCCGGAGGCCGGCTTCTTAGCCGAGCGCGAATCGGGAGTCGGCCGGCTCGCCTCCGAAGATGTGCTGTTGGGCGCGATTGAGATCGCGCTCGCACGCACGCAGAGTTTGCAGGGCAAGCGAATTGCGATCACCGCGGGACCGACGCGCGAAGCCTTCGATCCAGTTCGATTCATCTCCAATCCGGCGACCGGTGCGATGGGAGTTGCTTTGGCTCGCGAAGCGCGCATGCGCGGTGCCGAGGTTGACTTGATTTTAGGGCCTACCGATGTGGTACCGCCGGCCGGCGTGCGCACCATTCGCGTGAAATCTGCGCAAGAGATGTACGACGCGGCAATCGAGCACGCGGTCGGCGCCGACATCACGTTTGCAAGCGCTGCGGTTTCAGACTGGCGGCCGGCCCGATACGCCGATCAGAAGCAGAAGAAGAGTTCCGACGATTCGAACGTTGGGTTGGTGCGTACGCCCGATATTCTGGCTGCGCTTGGCGAACGCAAGAGCGGAACGTTTCTGGTCGGCTTTGCGGCTGAAACCCAAAACCATGAAGCCAATGCACGCGAGAAGCTGCAGCGTAAACGGCTCGATGCGATCGTTCTCAACGACGTTACCGGCGAGCGTGGCTTTGGCGCAGGTGCGAATACGCTAACGCTGTTGTGGGCCAACGGCGGTCGACGCGAACTGGGGACGGCGACGAAGCCGGTTTTAGCCTCCCGTCTGCTCGACTGCGTAGCCGAATTGATCGGCGCTATATAATGTTACTAACGATCGATGTTGGGAATACCGAAACGAAGCTCGGGTGCTTTGAGAACGATACGAATACGCTGCTGCATCACTGGCGGGTCACTACTGAAAGCCGCCGGACTGCCGATGAGTACGGGGTCTTTTTCACCCAATTGTTCGCCACCGCGAAGGCGCGAATCGAGACGCTCGATTCGATCGTGATCGCAAGTGTGGTTCCTAATCTCGATCAGATTCTTACCGATGCATGCCGGCGGTTCTTTACCCTCGACCCGGTGTTCTTTAAGCCGCATCGCCAACGGCTGATTCCTATCCTTACCGAGCGGCCCGGCGAGGTCGGCGCCGATCTGGTTGCGGCGGCGCTGGGTGCGCGTGAAAAATACGGCGCACCCTTGCTGGTGATCAGCTTCGGCACCGCGACGGTGTTTATGGCGATCTCGCCGGCAGGCGAGTATTTGGGGGTTGCGATTGCTCCCGGAATCGCTATTTCAATCGATGCGCTGGTCGGGCGCACTGCCAAACTTCCGCAGATCGCGCTAGAAGCGCCGGGCAACGCGATCGGTCGCAATACGATCGAAGCGCTGCAGTCGGGCATTATCTACGGCTATGTCGGGCAGACCGAAGCGCTCGTCTCGCGAATGCGCGCCGAGTTGGGCGTCGATGCGCGAGTGATCGCGACCGGCGGTCTGGCGAGCGTCGTCGCTCGTCATACCAAGACGATTGATGCGGTCGATCCGCACCTGAGTTTGCTGGGTCTGAGGCTCTTTCACCAATCTAAGGACTAACCCAATCCGGTTCCTTGCCGGTTCCGTTGTAGCGGTATACAATTTGAACCGAGAGGAACGTATCTGCGAAATTCGCGTCTGGCCTGGTCACTTGCTCTGATCTGTTTTGCCCTCTCGGCACGACCGGTGTCGGCCCATCCGCTGGGCAACTTCACGATCAATCACCTAGCCAAAATCGCGACGCAACGCGGCCAGATGCGCGTCACCTACGTGCTCGACATCGCCGAAATCCCAACCTTTCAAATCATGCATCAGAACGGCTCGGAGGGAAACTGGAGTGCGGCTCAGATGCAAGCCTGGGCCGATAGTGAGATCGAGTTGGTACAGGCCGGTCTGCATATTCGAGCTGACGGTACCCCCCTTACGCTGCAGCCGCTCGACGCGCATGCCAGGACCAGACCCGGAGCCGGCGGCCTGCCTATTCTCTACTGGGTCGGGCAGTTCTCGGCGCCGCTGGAGAGCGGCGCAGCGCAGGCAATCGACGTAAACGACGGCGTCTACCAAGATCGAAGGATCGGCTGGAAAGACATCATCGTTGCGCCGCAAACCGAACCGACCCAGGCCTTGCAAGTGTATCCGAGCGCGCTGATCGGTACGCCTCGTCGTGTTACGAGCCTGACCTTCACGATGTTGCCGAATGGAAGCGCGGCGAAAATCGTGGCGAGCAGCGACGCTGCGCCGGACGTCGGCGGCATCAATACGATCGCGCGCTCGACGATGCTCTCCGAGATGTTTGCGAGCAAGAATCAAACGCCGCTGTTCATTTTACTGACGATTTTGGCAGCGTTTGCATTGGGAGCGATGCACGCGATCGAGCCCGGACATGGCAAGGCGCTCTTGGCGTTCACGCTCGTCGGGGCCCGCGCTACGACCAAACAGGCCGTGATTCTGGCAGCCTCGTTAACGTTTGCGCATACCGTGGGCGTCTTCATTCTCGGAGCCGCGCTCTTCTTTGCAGCGGGCTTTGTCTCCGAGAACATCTATCCGTGGATTACGCTGATTTCGGGAATCGTCGTTGCGGTCATCGGCGCGCGCAGCTTGATGCGGTATTTTCGCGCGCGAATTCCGCAGGCTCACGGTCATCTGCATGCGCACGAACAGGCGCACCCGCACGAACACATTCACCAACACGCCCACGCCGAACATCATCACAATCATGGAGACGGCCAGGGCGACCACTCGCATGTGATTCCCGGCGACAAGCCGCTCAACTTCAGCGCTGCGGTGTGGGCCGCAATGAGCGGAGGTGTGGCGCCGTGCCCGGCTGCAATCGTGGTGTTGCTGGCCGCGCTGCGTCTGCATCGCCTTGGGTACGGCATGATATTGATCGTGATCTTTAGTTTGGGTTTGGCCGCAGTGTTGACCGGCCTTGGAATCGGGGTGGTGCACGGCGCATCCTGGCTTTCACGGCGATCGAAGTTCGATCGATTGGTCGCTTACGGCCCGCTGATCTCGGCCTGTCTGATCTCAATTGTCGGGGCGGTCATGGTCGGTCAGGGCTTCGCGCAGCAAGGCATCCACGCCTCAGCGGTAACGATCGCATTCCTGACCATGCTTGCGATCGTTGGATACGTCGCAACCCTCTTTCATCACCATCGCCCCGCAGAGGTACGAGCCACATGATCTTTACGAGCGCCTTCACGGTCTTCGCGTTGGGCTTGCGGCACGGTGCCGACCCAGATCACCTAGCGGCGATCGACAACTTGACCCGCAATTCGGTCAAGCGCCAGCCCCTGCTGAGCCGTTTCGTCGGCACGCTGTTTGCAAGCGGCCACACGATCATGGTGTTGGCGATCGCGGCGCTGGTTGGATATCTCGGGACAAAATTCGCGGCCCATTCGACGACGATCGAGACGATCGGAACATGGGTCAGCATTATCGTTTTGCTCGCCATAGCGGCGATCAATCTGCGGCAGCTCGCGCGCGGTCAAACCGATCGTGTGATGGGTGCGAAAACCAGGATGCTTCCGAAGTTTTTGCGCGATGGCAACAGCCCGTGGCTTGCCATTCCTGTCGGCCTGCTGTTTGGCTTCGGGTTTGAAACCTCGAGTCAAATCTCAACCTACGCCGTTGCCTTTGGCGCCGATGCGGGCGTCTGGGGTGCAATCCTGGTCGGTTCCATGTTTTGTGTTGGCATGGTGGTTACCGACACCCTCGACTCAGTCATGATTCATCGCATGGTATCCTATCGCGCGGGCAAACTGCCGCAGATCATGCGGGTCTGGATTTGGTCGGTCACCCTCTTCGCCGTAGCGGTTGCGGCGTACGAGCTCGCACAAGTGCTCGGCTGGAAACCGCCCGTATCCGACTTAACGGTCAGCGGCATCCTGGTTGGAAGTTTGCTGGCTGTTTTTGTCTGGATTTATCTCTCGACCCGGCCTTCGCGCCGCGTCGATCATCTATCGGAGCAGCTGCCATGAAACAGTTTCGAACCATCGGTAGCCTCGCTGTGATTGTCGGACTAGTCGCGGCAATCGGGTTGTACAGCAACCACGCGGTACGAGGCTCAGATCACCAAGATTCCCCCTCGACGCTCGCGCGTCCCGGCGCAGATATCACCGATCCGTATATCTTCCCCAGTCCAAACAACCCCAGCAACGTGGTCGTTCTTTTCGAGATGCATCCGCTTATTCCAAGCGGTCAAGGCCCCAGCACGTTCTTCGATCCGGGCGTCGTCTATCAAATGAACTTTGACACGACATCGGAGAATGGCGGCACGTTCCCGGCTTCAGGCATCACCCAAAACGAAGTGATTCAAATGGTCGCGGGAGCGCCCGGCCCCAACCAGCCGATCTACATTTACGGTCCCGGCAAGCCGAGTACGACCGGTAACACCACTACGCTCTTGCCGCTGGCCGGCGCGGGCACTATCGGCCAGGCGTTCACGGTGAACGGCATGCAAGTGTTTGCAGGTCCACGGGAAGATGCGTTCTTTTTCGATCTTGCGCAGTTCTTGAAGATATTGCCGGACCGCAATGCGGGAAGTAAGGCTCAAAGTTGTTTGCCGATTCTAAGCGGCAACAATACGTGCCCGCAGGGCTTCAACGTGCAAGGCAGCGACACGCTCAAGGGGTTCAATGTACTGTCGTTCATCATAGAAATGCCGCGCACAATGCTGGAGGCGGGCGGCGGTCCTAAGATCGCGTACTGGGTAACCACCAACACCTCGAGCGGAAATTAGGAGCATCACGATGTTACAGAATAGAATGAAACTAGGCCTCGTGCTGCTGGCCTCAACCTTGACGCTGGCTGCATGTAACGGCAACAGCAACAACACTCCCAATGGCGGCGGCAATAATAACGGAGCCTTGGGAAGCCCGCCCTACAAACAACTCGATCGACTCAATCGGCCGGCAGTCAGCGAAGTCTTTGCAACGTTCGGCCAGCATGACGCCAATAATCGCGACACGCCCAACGACGACGCGGGCACCCTCAAACCAGAAATCACTTCTTTCATGATGAAGGTTGCCGGACGCAGTCCAGCTATCTCGGGTTTTGTCGGCACGGTCTTGACGCCGGATGTGCTCATCGCGGATATGTCGGGAACCAGCCTGGCATGCATTGGGATGGCACCGGGCAGCTGCAACAACTACCTTGGGGCTGAAACTGCCGGCTTAGCCGGTGGCGGAACTCAAGCGCCGGCGGGTCTGAAGCCCTTCGGCGGCCGCGCTTTGACGGACGACATCATCACGGACTCGCTCGGGGTGATCTTCGGCAGTTCGATTCCCGCTCTGTCGGGAGGAGCTATTCCCGATGACAACGCCGAGCAGGACGCTCGGCCTGACACTTCCGGAAACTATCCCGGAGGTGCCTGCGCCGTCGGGAATTGCGCCGGCGGCACCTGGCCGGCGAACACGCGCCCAAACCTGGTCACCGACAATGTGACCTGTCAGACGGCCCCCAAGCACTTCACCACGACGTTCCCCTACGAGGGAGCGCCACAATAAGCTAGGAGCAGACAATCAAACCGCTCACTCTGATACTGCTGGCAGCGGGCGTCCTTGCGGCGCTCATCGCCTGGCCGTTCATCGGCTCCGGAGATCGCGCGCAGGCCTCACGGCCTGCCGCGGTTCCGGTACTGTCGGATTATCTCTATCGTGACAAAACAATCGCCTTCTACGAAGCGAGAGTTAAAGAAGATCCGCAAGATCAAATTAGCGCGCGGATGTTGGGTGGAGAGTACATGCAGCGCTATCGCGAGAGCGGAGATGTCGGCGACATTCTGCGCGCGCTGGCGCAGGCGCGCCGCTCGAAGGTGCTGCAGCCGCAGAACAGCGCGGCCGCCGATGAGGTCGCCGCTTCGGCTGAAACCGCTCTGCATCGCTTTAAAGACGCGCTGAGATACGAAACCGAAGCGCATCTCGATCAGCCCGACGATTCGAACGCACTCTCGCAGATGGCCTCGCTAAGCATGGAACTGGGGCACTACGGTCCGGTTCCCCGCGATTTGGATCTCGCGAAGCGGATTCAGTCAACCCCCACCGCGACGATTCTTTCAATCCAAGCGCGCTACGACGAACTTACCGGAAGTCTGAGCGAAGCCCATCGCCTGCTTGAAGAAGCGATCGCGCAGAGCGATAACGTGATCGATAACCCAGCTCAGAGCCGGTCGTGGTATCACTTCCGGCTCGGCGAGATCGCGTTCTCGATGGGCGCGACCGACGAAGCTAAGCAAGACGAGCGAGACGCGATCGCGGAGTTTCCAAACGACGCGATGGCGTATAAAGATTTAGCGCGGTTCTGCTGGGCGACCAAAGATTGGAAATGCGCGCTGGATGCAGCCGACAATGGCGCCGCGGTGATTCCATTTGCCGAAACCCTCGGCTATAAAGCCGACGCGCAGGCCGCGCTCGGCGATCCGCAGGGCGCGAAATCGACCCAAGAGCTGATCTTCGCAATCGAAAAAATCGGCAACGCCTATCACATCAGCGACCGGCTGCTATCAGTGTACTACTCCGAGCATGGGGTTCGGTTGGATGATTCCTACAAGATCGCGCAGCGGGAAGTTCTTACCCGCGGCGATGAAATTTACGCCCAAGATACGCTCGCTTGGGCAGCCGCAATGGACGGCAAATGGAGCGTCGCAAAGCGCGCGGCCGACCGCGCGATTCGCTACGATACGCGAGACCCGCGCATCCAATTTCACGTCGGAATGATCTATCTGCACTCCGGCTTGCGCGATCTTGCGCGCAAACATTTGCAGGAAGCGCTCGCGCTCAATCCCCAGTTCGATCCATTCCAAGCTGACCAGGCGCGTGCGGCGCTCGCGAACCTGACGTAATGAACGAGCAGCGTCTGCCGCATCAGCACGACAATGGAACTATCCATGTGCACGCCCAGGCCGAGCCCGACCACAATCACGATCATATTCATCCTCATACGCACCGTGACGGCGTAACCCACCTGCACGAACATGCCCACGACGGCGCCGATCCCGATCACGCTCACGATCATGGTGAGCACTAGTGCCGCGAATAAAGGGCTCCGGCGTGATGGGACCAGTTCGCTCACTGCGCCTGCCGGTCGATCTGGATATGTGGTTCGAGACGCGCTTGCGCGAGTATCCGAACCGTTCGGCGAGCGAACTCCTGCTTGAAGTCTTTCATGGCGGATTACGTCTGGAACACGGCTATATGCAACGCCACCGCCGGGCCGTCGAAGCGCTTCTGCGTGCTGAAGACCGTGCGAGATGCGCCGCCTACATCGCGGCCTTGCGCGATACATTCGGCGCCGCGTACGTCGACCACTTGAATAAATGGATCGAAGCCGAATCCGGCCGCTCTCACGGCAACGCTGGCGGCCGTTCTGATTATCGCTCTCGGCACTACGGTTAGGCTTTACGGCAATCGACGTGCTAGCGGATCGGATCACCAAGATTCACCGCTAACCGTTGGCCGTCCCGGCGCGGATATCACCGACGTCTTTGTGTTTCCGGCCGCCGACCCGAACAAGGTTGTCTTGCG
>JBDTCU010000281.1:0-6049 GCA_039923415.1 Vulcanimicrobiaceae bacterium | reverse complement strand
CTTAGCGATGCTCAGGAGTGCGAAGCCCGAGAAGCGCACGATCGCGCGTGAGCGCGTTTCGCTTATGGCGCAGATGGACTACATCATGCGCAAAATTCGCGAAAACGGCGAAGTCCTGTTCTCGGCGCTCTGTCACGAACTTGGACGCGAGAGTATCATCATCACCTTCTTGGCTGTTCTGGAGCTTATTCGTCGCAGCCGGCTCGGCTTCGAACAGCCCGAACACTTTGACGATATCCGCCTCTTCCCAATCACCGCTGAAGTTTTATCAGGATGACCATCATTCAAACCGAAGAACAGATCGAAGAAACGGCCCAGGTGCAACCTCAGTCAGAACCAATCGTCGATTTGGAAGCAGCGGTCGCAGGCTTGCAGCGTCCGGTCGAGGCTCTGCTGTTTGTTGCAAGCGAGCCGCTTTCAATCAAACAGATTTGCAAGCTCATCCGGGCAACCGATATAGAAGTTGCCGCGACCCTTCAAAAGATCGAGTCCGACTTTTCGGAGCGAGGAATCGTACTGCGAGAGATTGCGGGCGGCTATCGTTTTGCCAGCGCCGCGGCGGCGCGCGAAGTGATAGAAGCCTACTTGCTGCCGCCCAAGGCGAATCTCTCGACACCGGCATTAGAAACGGTGGCGATCATCGCTTATCTGCAGCCGGTTACTAAGAGTGAGATCGAAGCGATCCGGGGCGTTTCAGCCGAGAGCGTCGTCTCGACGCTGCTCGATCGCAAGCTGATCGACGAAGCCGGTCGCAAAGATGTGGTCGGGCGACCGATGCAATATAAAACTACTCCAGATTTCTTGGAGTCGTTCGGCCTGCGTACCATTGCCGATTTGCCTCAAATGGAACTGGAGGCTGGCCAGCCGCTCGAACTCGACCTTCTCACCGCAAACGTCACCGCCAATCTTTCCGAGCCGGCCGAGCCGACCTAGTTATGCGGATCGGCGTTCATACCCGCACCGGGGGCGGCTACCCGGCAGTGATTGCGCACGCGCAGCGAACCGGGTGCGGCGCGATCCAGATTTTTAGCGGCAACCCGCGCAGTTATCGGGTGGATGCAATCGACCGAGCCTCGCTGGAGAATTTCGCGCAACTGCGGCAAGCCGCCGATATCGATCCGTGCATCATCCATACTTCCTATCTCATCAATTTGGCCAGCGAGGATCCAAAGATCGCAGCCGGGTCGTTAGGGTTGTTGAAGAACGATCTGGAAGTCGCGGAGATCGGCAGCATTCGATATGTAAACACCCACCTGGGCTCTTACGGCAAGCGCGACCGCAAGGAGGGATTCGTTGCCGCGTGCCGATTGCTTGAGTCAGCGCTGGAAAACATCGGACCCGATGTGTACCTGGTGATGGAGAACTCGGCCGGGGCCGGTCAGCTCTGCGGGGGTACGCTCGAAGAACTCGGCGCATTTATCAAGACCGTCGGCCATCCGAAACTCGGTGTCTGTCTCGATACCGCGCACGCCTGGGCAGCCGGTTATGAAATCAATTCGCAGCGCGGCGTCGATGAGTTCATCTACGAGGCGGCCGAGCAGATCGGTCTGCACAATCTGCACATGTTCCATTTCAACGACACGCAGGTTCCGCTAGGCGGAAACCGCGATAGGCACTGGCACATCGGGGACGGTTTGATCGGTTTCGAAGGATTTCGCGCGCTCGCGGCTCGCCCGGAACTGGCAAGCAAGACTGCAATTCTAGAGACCCCGGGTGAAGAAGATGACGACATCCGCAATATGCAGGCGATTCGCCTGATCTTCGACGGAGTCGGGGCGGGAGTGCCTTCTTCCTGATCGCGCACTTTGACGTCGACGCGTTCTACGCGAGTGTCGCAGTGCGCGACGATCCGTCGCTGCGCGGCAAACCGGTCGCGATTGCGGGAAGCAGCCGGCGAGCCGTCGTGCTTACCGCATCGTACGAAGCACGGCCGTTTGGTGTGCGCTCGGCAATTCCGCTCTACAAAGCGCTGGCGGCCTGTCCTCAACTGATTGTCGTCGCCCCCGACATGGTCAAGTACAAAACTATTTCACGCGAGATATTTGCTATTTTTCGCGAGAATGAGCGACGCGTTGAAGGGCTCTCGATGGACGAGGCCTTCGTCGACTTCGAAGACGTCTCGATCGAGCGCGCGACTGAATTGGCCGCTGCGGTTCGCTTCCGAGTTCTTGAGGTTGTCGGGTTGACGCTGAGCGCGGGGATATCGGATGCGAAAATGGTTGCAAAGATCGCATCGGATATCTGCAAACCCAACGGTCTCAAAGCAGTTGCGCCCGGCGAAGAAGCCTCGTTCCTAGCGCCGCTGCCGGTCGGGAGATTGTGGGGAGTCGGCCCCAAAACGCAGACGCGCTTGCATGCGCGAGGAATTACCGCAATTGGCGAACTCGCAGGACTGGACGACGCACGGCTCTACGCGCTCTTTGGCGCGTGGGGCTACGAACTGCGTGAATTGGCTCGCGGACGTGACAGCCGACGGGTGGAGACCGAGCGCGAAACAAAATCGATTTCGACCGAAGAGACGTTTGAGTACGACGTTACTGAGGCCTACGAACTGCTGGACGTGCTTCGCGCGCAAGCTGGCGAGCTAGCCGAGAAGTTGGTGATGGAGGGACTCTGCGCTCAATCCGTCGGAATAAAAATCAAACGCGCAGATTTCTCAAGCGTCGTTCGTCAAACTCATTTGGCACAACCGTCAATGGATGCGCCACGCATTTATGCCGCCGCTGCCCACTGCCTCGAAAGAGCTGAACTTCATGGGAACCCGGTCCGATTGCTCGGAACGCGAGTTGCGTCGTTCAGCGAAGGTGGACCGTTCCAGACATATCTGTTTTAGATTTTGGCCGCTCGCATTCGCAGCCGCTCTAAATGTGATCGCTGGACCAGACGCCGTCGCTCGGAGAAGCGGCCGCGGCATGTTCGACGAGCAGTTTCCCTTTTCGTGAAAGCGGCGCGGCCATAAAAATCGCGTCTTTTCGCTTTCGCACCGACCCGCGCGGCAGCCGTTCGCGCGCGCCGTCGGGCGGAAGCCAGCCGGTGATTCGATGAAGATCGCCGGCGGCGCAGCGCAACAGCGCCGGTATCTGCAGACCGGCGCCATCGTCAATGAAGCCGTATTCATCGATTGTGAAGGCATCATGGCGAGGTTCGCGTTGCCCCAGCACGTAGGCGCAAACGCTTCGTCCGCGGCGCAGAACCAAATTTACGGGTTGGCCGCTCGCATGCTCCGAGCCGTGGCGGATCCGCATCCGAATCCAATCCCACACAATCGGAGTGCGTTCGAATCCCCATTCACGAGTGGATTCCAGCGCGTCAAAACAGCGGCGTACGCCTGGCCAATCCTTCTCGGCGAGCGAATCGGCGCTGATTCGGGCGGCCGGAAGGGCGTCCGCACGAATTGAGATAAGGCGCGACGGAAGTTCTACGAACCCCAGCGCTCTGTAGAATGCGGGGTGAATGTCGGAGTAGAGATAGGCCAAATCGCCGCCGCTTTTTCGCGCGTCGTCCAACATCATAGCCAGCATCGCGCTGGCATAGCCACTCCCTCGATGTTCCGGCGGTGTGAAAACCGCACCAATCCCGAAACTGCGCAAGAGACTCTTGCGGAAATGAATATTCCGCTCGTAACGTTTGAATGAGGCTACTACCTCATCGCCCTGGGCCAGTCCAAAAGTGCGGTAATTGCGCTTTCCATATGGAGATTGCGCAACCTCGATTGTATTGGCGAGGTACGTCTGGAAGACACGCGATCCGGCCCACAATGCAGCCGTAAGGGGCAAGACTTGTTCTGCGTAGCGTTCCGCTGGGATTGGTATCAGCCGCACTCTCGCCACTTTGCTTCCCGGACACCGCGCGCCTTTGGGCCGAACGACTGCGAGTCGGCATCTGATTCCAGAAGGTCGTCCCGGCGCAAGCGCACAAGGTCTTGCCGGTTACCGGAGCGGATCGTCAAGCTGAAAGGTCGTGATATGAAGCGCTGGAATGCAATCGTGCTTACCCTGATCGCACTTGCGGCGTGCACGCAAGTCCATACCGCCCACCGAACCAATTCCGGCGGTGAGACGTTGCGCGTCGGATCGGCGATCGCTCCCAATAGCTTCAATCCGCTGCTTCCTACGGAGTCGGTCGAGAATATGCTCGATCAACTCGTTTTCGATAAGTTGGTGAAGGTCGATTCGCGGGGAAATCTCGTCCCGGACCTAGCCGTGGTGGTGCCGTCCCAGCAGAACGGCGGGATCAGCAAAGACGGGTTGAGCGTTACCTATCATCTGCGCCGCGGCGTCCAGTGGCAAGACGGTAAGCCGTTTACCAGCGGCGATGTAAAGTTTTCATTCGAGCAAGTGATGAATCCCCGTAACAATATTTCATCGCACGTGGGGTATGACGACGTGCGGCGCGTGGACACGCCAAACACTTACACTATCGTCTTTCATTTGAAGGCTCGATACGGGCCGATCGTCGATACGCTTTTCAGCAGCAACGTTTCACCAGAAGACGTCGTGCCCGAACATCTGCTGCGAGGGAATGCCGACCTCAATAACGTTCCTTTCAATAGTGCGCCGGTCGGAACCGGCCCTTACCGGATGACGAAATGGATTCGCGACGATCACATTGAGTTCGAGGCGAATCCGCACTATTTCTTCGGAAAGCCGCATATTAAGAACATCTTCGTGTATCTGATTCCGCAGGAAAACACCGCGATTAACGAATTGCGAACGCACGAGCTGGCCTGGTTTTACAACGGCAGCGAAGCGTCGTACGATCAGCTCAAAAATATCTCGGCGATCAGGACGGTCGTGTCGGACCAAAACAGCTATCGCGGCATGTTATTCAATACCGAAAGCCCTCTGGTGAGCGATGTGCGGGTGCGACAAGCGATCGCGTACGCGATCGATAAGAAATCGATTGTGAACAAGGTGACGTACGGCGCGATCCAGGCTGCCACTGAAGACCTTCCGTCGTTCATGTGGGCGTATAATCCCAAGGTTCAAACCTACGAGTATGCACCCCAAAAGTCGCGCGCGTTGCTGGCCCAGGCGGGATGGAAGCCCGGCCCCGACGGCATCCTGCAGAAGAACGGACGGCAGATGGAGTTACGTTTCGTCCTGCGGCAAGGCGCAGTTGCAGATACGGAGATGTCGATCATCATCCAGTCGCAACTGCGCGAAGTCGGTATCGCAACTTCCATCAAAACATTTTTGGGATCGATGTTGTTCCTCAACGGCAGGACAGGGATACTGGCTGGCGGGCACTACGATATCGACCTTAGCGGTTTCGCATCGGGAATCGACCCCGACAATTCGGCGCAGTTCATCTGCTCGGCTCGCCCACCGAATGGTTACAATTGGTCGAGGTACTGCAATGCAGAGATGGACGCTGCGCAGCGGCAGGCCTTGGGTTCCTACGATCGCACGGTGCGAAGAGCCGCGTATGCGAGGGTCGAGTCGCTTCTGGCTCGGGATGTGCCGCAGATATTTATGTATTGGGCCCCTGAGATCGACGCCGTCAATCCGGACCTGCGGGGCTTCACGGGCGGTCCTTTCGAACCCGACTGGAATGTGAGCGAATGGAGCTGGTAGGAGGCAAGATCGCCCGTTCGGTCAGGGCGCGAAGCGCAATCCGGTGGGTTGCCAGCGGTCTGAGAGATCGACACAGCCCGGAAGTCGCGCGGCCTGAATCTCCGAGAGGAACTCGGGCGTATTGATCCCGCGAGTGGCGCGTTCGCTTGCGGTAATCAGAACCGTCGAGCGGGTGCGGGCCAGCGCATAGGCGAATGCCCGGCGCTCTTCTTTGTTATAGCGCTCGCGAGCCTTGGTCGCAAACATGTAGTAGGAGAACTTGGCGGTGCGTGAAGTCGTCGCTTCACCGACATTGTCTTTAGCAATCATCCCCAGACTCGGACTGTATAGAAACGAATCTGGCACGTAATAGCGCGGGAACGAACCGGCCCGCACGTTTGGAATGATGACGTGGTCGAACTCGCGCCCGCGCGCCGCATCGATGCTCATCAAACGAACGAAATCGCCCCCGAGCGCTTCTTCGCAGGATTCAA
>JBDTCU010000280.1:0-3743 GCA_039923415.1 Vulcanimicrobiaceae bacterium | reverse complement strand
GGAGTGCGGTGATTAAGAATTTGATTGAAGCGCGCTTTTGCTCCATCACCATTTCCCTGGTGATCCTTGCGGCGGCCAATCCGGTGGCGATTGCTAGAAGATCGTTGGTCCGCAGCCGGATCGCGCCGGTGGCGACCGCTTCACGAACCAATGATACGATCGTTGGCTGCAGCATCTTTCGGATGCGCTGCTCCGCAAAGAGCACCGATCTTGGAAACGCTTCACACAACGCATCAAAAATCGCTCGCGCAAAGAGTTCGTCGAATAGAACGGGGCCGAAGTCGCCCGGTGCGCGCTTAGGAACCGCAAATAGATCGCGACCCAAAACCGCATTCCTCAACGGTGCAAAAATACGCCACGCGCGAACATACAACTCCTGTGCGAGCTCGGAATCATTCCTTTGAGACGCGATTGACGCAAGCGTTGCAAGTGCGTAGCTCTCTAAACCCGCGAACTGATGGTCTTGCGCTTCATCGAGCGCGATGCCCGCCAGTTTCTCGGCCTGCGCGGGTGCGTTAGCGGCAAGCAGATGACGCGATTCGATGAGGTCCATCTCGACCCGCCGGAAGCGGTACCCGGTCGGGACTTCAGACGTTGGCTGCCACCGCGTGTTCAGCAAAAGGCTGACTCTTCCGAGGATCGCGTGCGCCTCCAAAGCCAGTGCCGGCTGGCGCGCGAGCGGAACGAGGCAGGCATTTGCGAGCTGCTGAGCCTGAGGGTAGTCTCCGCGCAGAAATTCCATTTTCGCCCGTACCAGAAGGCAACGCGCAAGAACGAGCAGGCCACGCGATGCTGCAGCAGCCTGTTCGGCCATACCGAGCAACTCCTCCGCTCGTTCGAGTGCGCCCAATAGAATTGCCGCCTCTGCTTCGTCGATAAGCGCATTTATATAATCGATACTATCCGGCGCGAATGGCTGCCGGCGCAACATTCCGGCGAAAGAAGCAGAGCCAGGCGCGTCGCCGATATGGAGGCACCGCTGCAATTCCAGCTTGAACAGTTCGCGCTGAATAGCGGTGCGCAGGTCGCCCGCAATCAAGCCTTCTGCGATGTCGCTACGAATCGCGTCGGCAATAGCTTTTGCCTGGATGTGATCTCCCGCTAGCTCGAGCGTTCGTGCGCGCAAAATCCGGCTCATCGGATCATCGACATCCTCATTGTCGACGAGCAGAGCTTGGTTCAATTCGATTCCGGTGTCCAACGAATGCTGTAAGTGAAGGGGATTCTCGCAAGTTTGCTCGATCGCCTGATAGAAAGAATGTGCCGCCCCAGGGTCGTGCTGAGCTAGCAGCGACGCGGTAATTTGGATCGGACTCTGATTCGGACGGGCTTTGTCGGAGCCGAGCGCGCCGGATAAGTACTGCGCGATGATCTCAATCGCGTGGGCACGGTACCTGGCGAATTGGCGGATGCTCAGGCCCATATCCGAGGCCGCCCGATCGCGATTGACGGCCCCATCGAGGTCGTATTTCTCGAGGAGCCCGCGCAAGCGCACGCCCGGTTTGCCTTTACCGGCAAAGGCTTCGTTTATCAATCGCAACACCGCTTCGTGACCGGATGCCGCCTCAAATCGCGTCTTAAGAAGAACCGTCAGCGGAAGCCATTCCAGAACGTCGGGTTTGCGCAGGTTCCGCAACAATGCGCGAACTTCTCGACTTGACCATGCCATTGTCTTATTCTATCCGCGCACGGTTGCGAAGTATTTGCAATGAATTGTCATGTGTCAATAATAGGACACATTTGACGCTCTGTCTTGTGCCAGTTAAGCGTGACGCGATGGAGCCAATTATTTCGAAGGCGAGAATTTGTACTTTCTTGCTTATGTTGTCACAAAGAACAGGCGTGGCGCGGTTGCCTCGGTACGGACATTGGTAGATTACATGGAGCCGATTGACTTAGAACCGTTTTTCCCGGACCGAGATTCCGACGAGCCAATAGGGCGCCAAATCGTGCGCCGACTGCGTAGCGCAATCGAAACCGGCGTTTTCGCACCGTCGTCCAGACTTCTACCCAGTCGCGAGCTCGCAGTTCGACTCGGAGTGGGGCGCAATACAATCACCTCGGCGATCGATCAACTCATCGCCGAAGGGTATCTCGAAGCCAGGCTCGGCTCCGGCACATACGTCGCCTCGGATATTGCAATTCAGCCCATCACGCAGCGCTCGTTGCCCTATCCATTGCCGCACACGGCCGAGCGCTTTTTGAAGGCGGCGCCGACGATTGCCGCGTTCGCGGATCGCTCGGGCGCTTTGCGGGTAGGCAGTCCGGATGCCGGCGAATTTCCAAGCGCGGTTTGGAGACGGCTCGCACGGCGCGGTTTCGATCGGATGGCCGAGCACTTGGATTACGGATCGGCGACCGGTCATTTCAGTCTTCGCAATGCGATCGTGCAGCATGTGCGCCAATTCCGCGGTGTTTCAGCCGAGCCTCACCAAGTTATCGTGGTCGAAGGAACGCAGGCAGCGATTCGGTTATCGACCGATGTTTTAATGAGCCCCGGCGATCCGGTTTTGATTGAGGACCCGTGTTACTCGCTGGCCAAAGTGATCTTCGATACGCAGCGCATGCGGCTCTCGCCGGTCGATGTCGACGACTTCGGCATGAGGGTCGAAGAGGCCGGTAACGCGCAACTGGCCTATGTCGCGCCGTCTCACAACTTCCCGCTGGGCGGCACGATGAGTCTTCCGCGCCGGAGCGCGCTTCTCAATTGGGCGCGCGAGCGAAATGCGTATATTTTGGAGGATGACTACGATAGCGAATACAGCTTCGGTTCGCGTCCGCTGCCGGCCCTGCAGAGTTTAGATCGATGGGAGCGCGTTATCTATATTGGATCGTTCAGTAAGACGCTAGCACCCGGACTTCGATTGGGCTACGTGATTGTGCCGCGGCATTTGGTCGAAGCCTTCTCGCTGGCTCGGGTCGCATCAACCTTGGGCGGGGCCACGCTCTTGCAAACCACGCTTGCGGAGTTCATGGCGGAGGGACATTTTGCCCGACACATTCGCCGTATGACCGGCATATACAACGAGCGCCGCACGGCGCTTATCGATACGTTAAACTCCGGCTTAGGGGGTAGCAAGTTCCGGATCGGTCCCTCGCAAACCGGGCTCCACCTTGCGCTGATCGGACCGCCCGGATACGACGATCTTCCGGTTGCGCAGGCCTGCGAGGCCGAGGGCATCCGTGCGCTCTCAACCTATTGCATCGCGCGCACCGATTGCAAAGGCTTTCGCATCGGTTATTCGGCCGCCCCGGTCGACGAAGTAACCGACGCCGCGCAAAGGCTCCTAGCAGCGATCGCAACCCCGTGCTGACGGATATATCCGTACAACACATGCGCCCTTCACGCTTCCGCGGTGAGCGTTGAAGGAATGTTGAACGAACCGTCAACCAATTGCACGAAGTTTCTTTCTTCGCGAAGAATTATGCCCTTTGCTTTTGCCATTTCGAAATTTGCGCGTGCGTCCGGATCGGATTTAAGGCGCGTCTTATATCGCTCGTACGCAGCAAGGCTGGAAAACGCGATCAGACCCCACCCTACATCGTTAGTCCCTTCATACGGGAGAAAATATCCGACCAGGTGTCCACCGCACCGCGGAATCACCGCACGCCAGCCTTCTGCGTAGGTTTTGAATTCCGCAAGCTTCGAAGGGTCGATTTGGTAGCGAATAATGCAAAGTATCGTCATGGACTTCTCCGCCAAGCTCTATTTATGGACGAAGCGGGCTCAATTATAGACTGGC
>JBDTCU010000279.1:0-5733 GCA_039923415.1 Vulcanimicrobiaceae bacterium | reverse complement strand
CGCAACCCTCGATCCAACCTTGCGGCAAGTCTATCTCGGTGGCGATCTGCACGTTCGGATGGCCGACACGGTTGGATTCATCACTGCGCTCCCTCAAGAACTCATCAACGCATTTCGCGCAACGCTCGAGGAGTTGGACGAGGCCGATTTGCTATTGCATGTTGTCGACGCAAGCAACCCCGACTGGCCTCGCCAAATGGCGAGCGTTCGCCAAATTCTTGGCGACTTACAATTAGAGGCAAAACCCGGCATCGTAGTGTTTAATAAATGCGACGCAATCCGTGGCGAAGTACCCCATGAGCCGGGAGCGCTCGCGATAAGCGCGAAGAGCGGTGTGGGCGTCCAAGAGCTCAAACGCGAACTCCGAGAGCGGCTTCAGTGAGACGCCTGTTGCCGATAATCGGCCTGCTGGTGCTGAGCGGCTGCGGTCACACCGACGACCAGTTTGTGGCGGCCGTCAAAGATTTGCGGCCATCGGTCGTATTGCTGACCATGAAGGCCCCGAGCGACGATCCTAAAGATAACGGTGCGCTGGTCGACGTCTACGCGACCGGCTTCGTGGTGCGCAGCGGTGCCTGGGGCAGCGATATTCTCACGGTTCAGCATGCGATCGACGGCGCCAGCGGCTTACGAGTCACGATCGATAATAACGTTAAGCGGAAGGCTACGGCCAAGATCGTTGCCCAGAATAAGGATCTGGATATTGCGCTCTTGCGAACTCCTCGGGCGAATTTGCCGGTTGCCAAACTCGGCGATTCATCGCTGCTGCAAGCCGGTCAGCAGATCGGAGAGATCGGCTATCCGATTCCAGATCAGTTTACCGATGAGGGATTAGGCCTGGCGACCTCGGTCGACTCGGGGCGGATCTCCTCGATGCGCAAACACGCGATCGAAGTGAACATGCCGATCGTTCCCGGCGAGAGCGGCGGCCCCGTTTTCGCAGTCGATGAGCGCTCGATCGTCGGCATCGCCGAATCCCGTTTTGATGCCGAGCGTTCGATCGGTTTCGCGCTGCCGATCAACGATGCCAAGCCGTTCATAAAAAAATACGAGCGTTAGTTCTCAGGATTTTCGGGTGCGACTTGACCGTAGTTTAGCAGCGATACCAGCATGACGCCGCCGATTGCGTTTCCGATAAAGACCGGCAGCAAGAATCCGCCGAAGTAGGTGCTCCAGCTTATAGCTCCGGCCGCCACGCCATAGAGCGCCTCTACCGATCCGGCAATGATGTGGCTGAGTCCGGCCGCGCCAACGACATATGTGATAATCAGGACCACCCACAGTTTTTGGGTGTCGGCGGCCGGCAGCAGCCAGACCATCAGCGCGAGCAGCCAACCCGCAAAGATGCCGCGCACGACGATCGTCCAAAACGCCGGCTCGATCGTTTTCTGAGCGAGTTGCAAAAATGCGCTCTGCACGTTGGGCGGAAAAATCGACGAGTGGGCAACCACGTATGCGAAAATAACCGCCCCCAGAAGGTTTGCGGCAAGGACCGCCGCCCAGAGGCGAGCGACTTTCATCAGAGTCTCGCTCTTATTCGGATTTTGCAGCAGCGGCAGGATCGCCGTCACCGTGTTTTCGGTGAACAGCTGCTGGCGGCCCAACACAACGATTAAAAATCCGATCGTGTATCCGAAGTTTTCCACCAGAACGCGCCAGGGCGCGTCCGGCAAATTCGCCCGCAGCAATCCGGTGACGACTAGTGAGAAGCCCATCGAAAGTCCGGCCGCCAGTCCTGAAAACGCGAGCGAGAGCACCGGACGATTGAGTTCCGACTCGCCTTCGCGCCGCACCGTTTCGAAGACGACCGCAGCTCTCAAGCTGGTGCGTTTGCGAACCTGTTCCTCTTCGGTCGAGGTCAACGGGACGCTGGCATCGGCCTCTTCCACCGTCGACGGCGGCTCCTTCTGAGTGCCACTCACAAACCCGGTATACCCACTTTCAGGGCCTCCTCCGGCATAATGCCGGCGACATGCGGTGCGCTGATCAGCGAGCGATCCCCTATCCATTGCAGCGGCGGAATCTGCAGATAACGGGCCATCGAATTCAGGTGCGCCGCGTAGGCGGAGCGTAGTTCGGCGAAGCTCCTCCAAGCCGTCTCCGGATCGCGCAGGGTGTAGCCGGCCTCTTCAAGCCGCGTGCAGGCGTGATCGAACTCCGAGCGCTCGACGCCGACGGTTGGATCTCCAGGCATCAAATCGAAATAATGCGCGAGATCGTTGGTTGCGTGGCGCGCGACATTGTAGAAAATGCGCGCCTGCCCGGATTTTTCACCGTCGATGGTCGTCATGAGCAAGACCGCCGCATCCAGCAGCGTCCCGAGTGTGCCGACCCAAGATTCGTAGTCGTGGCTGGAGCGAAAGAGTGCCAAAATCGGGTAAGCGAGAATGCTCTCCATCACCTCGGCCGACCAGCTTTGGCCTTCGTGAAAGAGTTCGCTCAGGTCGTCCTGCATCTGAAAAAGCGCGTGGATCGCCAAGAGTCCCGTCCCGCTAGGCGGAGCTCCGGCCCGCGCTCCCACCGTAACGACAAAGGTTTCGCGACGCTGAAATGCCCCAAAGATTGCAAATAAGTAGGCCGTCACGACCGCCACCACGCCCAGACCGGAGGCTCCGGCGCAGAGTGCGGCCAAGCGCGAAAGTCCGTGACTGCTGACGATATCACCGTAGCCGATCGTCAGCAGCGATGTGCCGGCGAAATAGACGGCCGTCCAAAATCCGATCGGCTGCGGGCGAAGTTCGAATCGCAAGCCGTAAAAGATTAGGCCGTAGCCGACCACCAGGGTTAACACCCAAGCCGCGAGCAATGTTACCATCGCGAGCGGGGCGAACGTGCTGAGTGCATCTTCACGCTTTTCGCCATCTTTGATCCGCCAAGCCGCGCGCTGCCACACACTCCAAAGCCCGCGCGAGAGTCCGGAACTAATTCGCAATCTCCGGCTTGCCGCCCGAGGCACGATCACGGATTGGAAGACGTCGCTGAGCGCCAGCCAGATCAGAAAGAGACCGGCCGCTCCGCACAGCAAGGAAATCGCGATCATGGCACTCTAAACACGCTCGAACAGATCGCGTTTGCACGACCGATTAAATAGGAGGGTAAGGGACTATGACTAACCGCCGCGCGTTTCTATCCACCAGCGCCGCTGCCGGGCTGTTTAGCGTCGGCATATCGCGCGGATTCGGCACCGCTGGTGCCGCACCGAAGCAAACACTCGCTCCCGCCGCGGCTCTGGATGCGTTAATGGCCGGAAACAACCGATTTGTAACTGGTACTCCGAAATACGCCGATCATCGATCACGACGCGACGCGGTGGCTGCAGGCCAGGCTCCGTATGCAATCGTGTTAAGCTGTTCCGACTCGCGTGTACCGCCGGAGATCGTTTTCGATCAAGGACTCGGAGATTTATTCATTGTGCGGGTGGCCGGAAACTATGCCGAAGGCGGCGGCATCGGTTCGATGCAATACTCGATCGACCATTTTGGATCGGCACTGCTCATGGTGCTGGGACATTCCAACTGCGGTGCCGTCCGCGCGACCGTCGACAACCTCAAGGCCGGAAGCCCGCCCGCCCCCGGCAATATTCAGGACATTGTGAGGGCAATCGCTCCAGCGGCCCGAGCGGAACTCCACAAACCCGGCGATGTATATGCGAACGCAGCCGAAGAGAACGTTCGCCTAAACGTTGCAAAGCTCAAGAACACCGAAACGATCATCGCGCCGGCGATCGAAGCCGGAAAGTTGCGGATCGTGGGCGGAATCTACGACCTGAAAACCGGCCGCGTCAAGTTGCTCCCCCTTACATGAGCGCAGGTCATTCTCGGCATGCTGCGGTTTGACGTCGTTCCCGGGCGGGAATAATGCGCCATGCTTTTCCATCTATCGGGGCTTACCGATCTGGGTCTGCTGCTCTTACGGATCATGGCGGGCATCATCTTCGCGGGAAGCGGCTGGAACGATCTGAAAGACCCCGCCGGCCGGAGCCAAAGTCTTGGAGTCAGCCGAAACCTGACGCTCTTTTTGGGAGTCGCCGAGTTGTGCGGCGCGATCGGCATCGTGCTCGGCGTGCTGCCGGGTCTGGCGGCTATCGGGCTGATCCTTATCATACTCGGAGCAATCCAAAAGAAAGCCTTCGTATGGAAGACCGGCTTTTGGGGAAAGGACAATCTCGGCTGGAACTACGATGCAATCTTCGTAGCAATCCTGCTCGTGATCTTGTTCACGAACGGCGGAAACTACGTACTGCTGCGCTGGTGAGAAGTTAGCGCCTGCGCTTGGGGCGGTGAATCGGACTTGAGTTGAGCCGAAAGTTCGGACGGGCTGCTTGCGCCGGGACGCCGACCGCAAAATTCGGCGGATTCTTAGCGCGATCCAGCCGCTTGCCCAGCGCGCGTTCGATCTGCGAAAATAGCGCTTCTTCCTCGCCCGCCACGAACGTGATTGCATCGCCTTTAGCACTGGCGCGACCGGTGCGGCCGATCCGATGGACGTAATCGTCCGGCACCGCGGGAACGTCGTAGTTGACGACGTGTCCCAGATCGACGATGTCAATCCCACGCGCCGCAACATCGGTTGCGACCAGGACCCGGAATTTACCCAGCTTGAAATCGGCGAGCGCGCGAGTGCGCTGCGCCTGCGAACGATCGCCATGGATACGTTCGGCTCGAACGTGATTCTTCTCTAGGGCGGCGGCTAACCGGTTGGCGCGCGCTTTCGTGCGCGTGAATGCGATAGCGCTATAAATCGCATTGTCCTTGAGCAGTTCTACGAAGAGATCGGTTTTGCGGCCTTGATCGATCGTGTAAATCGTTTGGGTAATGCCTTCGGCCGGCGCGGTTGTCGGCGCTAGGTCGACTCGCACCGGATCGCGCAGCATATCGCGCGTTAGCGAAGCGATACTCGGTGGAATGGTCGCCGAGAAAAACAGGGTTTGACGCTTCGCCGGGATCAGTTTTAGGATGCGGCGCACCACCGGCAAAAAGCCCATGTCTAGCATCCGGTCGGCTTCGTCCACGACCAGCAGCGAGATATGTTCGAGTGATGCGGTCTTTTGCGCGAGGTGATCCAGTAGTCGTCCGGGCGTGGCGACGATGATCTCGGTACCGCGCTTAAACGCCCCAACTTGGCCTCGGAAGCCGACGCCGCCATAAACGGCCGCAACTCGAACGCTAGTATACTTTGCAAGCAGGGTCAGATGCTCGGTAATTTGAGCAGCCAATTCACGAGTCGGCGCCAGAATGAGCGCTTGGGTTTTGCCGCGCGGCCGGTCGATGAGTGCGTTTAGGAGCGGCAATCCGAAGGCGGCTGATTTTCCGCTGCCGGTCGAAGCGCTGCCCAGCACGTCGCGTCCAAGCAGCGCCGACGGGATCGATGCAAGTTGAACCGGCGTCGGCACGGTGAATTTTAGGTCGCGCACAGCGCGGAGAAGTTCCGGCTGTAAACCGAGTGTTTCAAATGTAGAGATAAAGCTGATCTTTCGAGAAATTGCGCGGTTCGATCGCATTCGAAAGATCGCGCGGGGTGCAGACTTGGCGTGGCGGCTAAGCCCGGGCCTCGCTGTTAGCGAAGCCGGTGTACTATCTCACGTTTGTGCGCCCTACGTCAAATAAGGCTGTAGGAGTGCTACTAAGGTCTTACCGCGGACTGGAACGGACCGCCGGGAGTTTGATGTAGCCGGCGGAGACCGTTTGGTCTTTCTTGACGTCGACGTCGACGGTTTCCGTGGTGTAGCCGGGC
>JBDTCU010000278.1:0-5564 GCA_039923415.1 Vulcanimicrobiaceae bacterium | reverse complement strand
TATCAGGCATAGCGCGGTTGATTGACCTTTCTGGGCTCCACTGCCTGCGGATCGAGTCGTGAATCGGTGAGCAGATAGTTTTCCACGTAATCGGTGACGGCAGTCGCCAGCGGCGTGATGGCCCGGTCGTACCCGGTCGCCTGCAGGCGCCCCATCATCGCCCGGGTTGAATACTGGTACTTGCGTTGAAGCGGCGCCGGCATATCGATGAACTCGATGCGCTCCGGGAGATCTAAGGCCGCGAAAATCGGACGGACCAAATCGAGCCAGGTGTGGCTCTCGCCCGAGCCGATATTGTATGTTCCGAACGCGTCACGCTCGCTCAAGTGCAGCGTCATATCGACGGCGTCTTTCACGTAAAGAAAATCGCGCTGCTGCTCGCCGTCGCGAAACTCCGGACGGTGACTGCGAAACAGTTTTACGCTGCCGCTGGATTGAATCTGCGCGAACGCCTTATGCACGAGACTGCGCATCTCGCCTTTGTGGCCCTCGTTAGGCCCAAAGATATTGAAGTACTTGAGTCCGGTGATCTTCTCGAGCAATCCGGTGCGCTTCGCATAGATATCGAAGCGATGTTTGGAAAACGCGTACATGTTTAGCGGCCGCAGGGAATCGAGATCGCACCTATCGTCCAGATGCTCTTCCAACCCGCCGTAGGTTGCGGCCGAGCTGGCATAGAGCATCCGCATGTTCCGGCCGGCCGACCAGTGCGCGATATCTTTGGTGAACTCGTAGTTGTTAGCCATCAGGTAGGCGGCATCGGTTTCAAGGGTCGAGGAACACGCGCCGAGATGGAAGACCGTTCGGATGTTCTCAAATGCGGCCGGCGTATCCAGAATGCGCTGCTGGAGTTGGTCGGCTTCCAAGTAATCATGAAACCGCAGCGGCGCGAGGTTCTTCCATTTTTCGCCGCGATCCAGATAGTCCGCGACCAAAATATCGTCGATCCCGCGGCGATTGAGCGCCCAGATAAGAGCGCTGCCGATGAGCCCGGCTCCGCCGGTAACTAGGATACGTCCGCGTGAGAGATCATTCATAGCTGCGGGCATCCTTGTTCGCCCCGGCAGTCCCTGAGCCCGTTTTTAGCGCGCGACAATGGTAAATGCCGCCGCGTAGTCGCGCGAAGGACCACCGAACTGAAACCATAGACGATAAGATCCCGCGACCGGAGCTTTCAGGTAAAATTGCAGGGTGGCCGGAACGGCTGAATCGGGCGGGATCGGATTCATCGTCATGATCGCATCGCCGCAATCATCGGTGCCCATCATATCCATCATCATCGCATCCATCGCATGAACGTGGACATACGACAGATCGGCAGCGCCGATAAAGACGCCGTGTCCCATCGCGCCCAGATACGGGCGCAGATCGACGGCCGGTTTTCCATTCTTTGAAACGTTCACGGTGATTAAGGTCTGCTCGCCCGCAATCAGGTGCGACTTGTCGATTCGAACCCGGTACGGGCCAGCGTCCGAAACCGGTGCCGACGAGGGAATGCTCCGATGCGTCAGCGGTTTCGCGCTTGAATCGACGTCAACGTCGAAGCGAAAAATCTGTCGTCCCAGACTGTGCGCAATCCCGTCGATGTAGATGTGGTAGAGAGCCGGGTTAGGAAAGCGCAGGCGCAGTCGAAAGTGCCCATCTGCTCCCAGGACCGGATGGACGTGCATGAAGCTGCGCAGATCGTCGCTAATAACGATCATGTGCAGTTTCTTGGTCATGTCCCAATCGTAACCGCGAATCGTTCGCGATCCGTCTGTTTCGACCGCATTGAGATCGACCGTTAGTGGTTGACGAGTCGGTCGCGCGATCAGGCTTGCGTGCATTCGGGTTTGCGATGCGGGAGTTCCGGTCAATAAGACCGGAACTCCCAGAATAAGCGCGAGCGCCGCTTGCGCGAGCATTAGATCGGCGCTGAGACCCGAAAGAGGATCTGCCGGCCGGTCGCAATTTGGGTGGTGTTGAAGCCGTTGGCGATCTTAATCACGTATTGATGGTTGAACAGGTTCTGAACATCTAGGTTGAAACCTAGCGACTTTTGAGCGCCGCGGCCCGGCTCTTTTCCTATTCCCAAGTCGAAGGTGAAGTGCGCCGGAAGCCGATCTGGGCCGCTTTGAAACTGGACCGGGTAGCCGGTTCCGTATTCGCCCTGAAGGGTTGCAAAGAAGCTCTTAGAGGCGCCAAAACGGTGGGTGAAAGCGCCGTTGGCTTCGTAGATTTGATCGTGGTCCTCGGGCTGGAAATCGGCTGCGGTGATTGGCCCGGGGGGATTGACGTTGGGCGGAAACAGAAACGTCGAGCCGGATATACCGGCTGCCTCGGAGTGCGAAACCGTTCCCGAGAGAAACCATGAGTCCCCGTTGAGGAAGCGATCCTGCAAACGCATTTCGACTCCCTCATCGCGGCCCAGTGCGTTGTTGAAGACCGCGAATAGCGGCGTGTTCAGCAATTGGGTGGTATCCAGCACATTCGTAACGTTCTTCTCGAAGAAGTTCACATACCCGTTCATACGTGGTGAAAATGTGTGAGCGATTCCCATTTCGTAGTAGTTGTCGGTTTCAGGTTTGAGATCGTAGGGCGGGTTCGGCGGGCAACCGCTCAAGGCTACGCACGCACCACGAACGTCTTCGAGCTGGGGTGCCGAATAGAAGCGGCCATAGTAGAAGTGTACGACGTTCTTGCCGTCAGGCGCGATGTTTACGCCGATCCGTGGGCTGAGTTGATTGCCGCCCACGAAGCCGGTTGAGTGATCGTAGCGCAAGCCGTAATCGACACTGAGAATCTGAGATGGTGACCACTTGTCTTGAGCGTAGAAGCCGATCTGGGATCCGGCTTGTTGGACGTTTTGAAAGACATCGGGGGAGCCAAGTTGCGCGAACTGCTCGTTGGAGCTGAAGTTCTCACGATTTAGATCCAGTCCGACCTTGATCGCGTGGTGGGTACTGGTTCGAAAGTCCGCGACTCGTAAACCGGCGTATGTCGCAAACCGATCTTGCCGCAATCCGACTAAGTTGACGACGGCCGGCGGCGGGCTCGGGTTTGGGAAGGTCGCTAAGACATCGTTCGGCAGATCGCCTAGAAACGCGATCCGGGTGTAACGATACCAGGGAATGATCTGCAGGTAGCCATTACCGTCTTTGGATTGCAGCGAAAAGTTCAGGTTGGCATAACGATCGTACTCGCGCTGCACGTCATCCGTTCCGGGCGGGCTGACTTGAGGGTCGGTTGAATTGTTGGGATCGACGTTGATCGGAATCTGAAATTGGGCGAGTTGATTGGAGTAGTCGAATGCCAGCGACCCGCGGCTTCCAACCGGCGCTAAGATCCGGAGCAGCTGGTTGGAGTTGGAGTTGTCGTCATGAATCGGGGTGAACGTCGGCGTGTCGATTCCGCGATCTGTCCGCTGGGAGTTGGCGTTCAGGAATATCCGAAGTGCGCCGGCCTTGACCGCTTCATCCAGAGTAGCTTGCGATGATCCGTAGTTTCCAACGCCAAGCGTGAGCAATCCCTGCTCGGGCTGGGTGAGATCGGTGCCGCGGCTGCTGATGATGTTCACGACCGCGCCCATTCGAGAACCGCCGTATTCAGCCGGAAAAGCACCGGTCAATATCTCGATCGAATCGACATTCTTCGGGTCGATGATCGATGCGAAATTAGCACTCGTGGCCTGTGGAATCGGTGCGCCGTCGATTTCGTAGGTGAGTCCGTGAAACCCATGCGCGACCGGCTCGTCATAAGAGAAGCGCACGATCCCGGGCACCGTTTGCACGATTTTATTCAAGCTGTCGTTCGTCGGTAATGAAGCAATCTGCCGGCGGTCAAGCGAGTTTTGCGAAACGGGAGTACCGCTCGCGCCGGCGCGCGCGGTCACTTGGGTTGTCGCGATCGTTTTGAGGTCTCCGAGCGCGAAATTAAGATTCGAGATCGAGTCACTAGCGACGTCGAGGTCGATCGAAACGTCTTTGACGCCCGCGCTGTGTGCGGTCAAACGGTAATGTCCGAACGGCACTTGGGAAAAAATGTAGGCACCCGAGACCTCGGAGGTTGTTTTCAGGAGGGTTCCCTCGCCGACGATCGTCAGCGAAACGCCGGCTTGCGGGACGCCGCGAACGGTGACGACGCCGCGGACGACGCCGGTCGTCGCCGCCACGGCGGGTACCGCAAAGACACTAAGAAAGGCGGCAAGCACTGCCGCTAGCACAATTCGCATGGTTGATCCTTAACGCAGGGCGCCAAAAGGCGCAGTAAATAACGGTCGGCGTTAAGAGTGGTTAGGCGGCGGCCTCGAATAGAGCCGTCGGCGAATGGCCGGATTCAGCGCGCGGGGAGTGCGTTCGGCGATGCAGAGGGCATACGCGGGGATGCGCGGCGAGAAATCCAGGTCCAGGATCGCGATGGTAATTTCGGCCAGCATCCGGGTCAGCGCCCGAGCGATCGTACCGACGAGCATCGCGGCCGCCACTAGGGCGACTGCGGCTAAGACCGGGAGAGCACGATGGTGTGGTTCCAAACTCTCGATGAAGATGAACCAGCCGGTCGCACCGGCCGCCAGCGGCAAATCGCCGGGAAGTAAGGTAGCGACCCGGGCAGCCAGGACCGATCCGGTTTGGGTAGCGCGGGCGGAAGAGCAGGCCAGGCCCACCAGGAGCATTGCCAGCGCCGCCGCTGCCAGCACGGCACCGACGGCTAGGGCTTGATGATAGGCGCCGCCAAGGGAATGATCTCCACCGAATGCCAGCACATGGGCAAGTAAGGCAACCGGAAGACCCAGGGCCAGAGCGCCCGGAAACTCCCGGGGCTTCATTAGGGTTGGTTTTCGATAGAGGGACAAGGGGTCCCGCTCTGCGGGCGTCCAATAGGATGGACCCCGCCCGAGGTTCCTCGCTTTTAAAGAAGGTACGCAAGCACCATGAGCACCCGGTTACCCGTTGAAAACGCCGACACGATCAGCTTGATTTGTGCATTGCTGGTACGTTTTCCGGAGATTGCCTCGGTTCGATCGACGCCCGGAGACGGCACCGTTCGATTCACGCTGGTATTATCGAGTAAGCTCGACCGGGCAACCCAGCACGGAGTCGTGAGTTCGGTGCAAGATCACGTTGAGGGACTGCTCGGGCTCACCCAAGACGTTCCCGGAACCGTCGCTGTCGAGTTTGAGACCGACAAAGCCATGACGTTCGTTCATCTCACCCGAGATCTCGAAAGCTTCTCGAAGGACGAGCTTGTGATGCTTGTCGGCTTGTTCGCCGAGCAGTTTGGCGCAACGCTGGTGCGCAACCCCGTTTCCGACGAGCAGTTGGATGAAGATCCGGCGGCGCAGGACGAATTGGTTGAATACGCAGTCGAGTCGCTCCGTGATCCGCGCCAGTCCAAGAGTTTGGTCGGGTTTCGCGAAGAGAAGCGCGTGCTCGTCTATTTCCTGAAGGCGCAGAAGAAAGCCAAGGCTTCCCGCTCATAGCTACGCCGCTGAGTATCTTGGTGATCGGCGATGTGGTCGGTTCACCCGGCCGGGACACGCTCAAACGCTGCCTTCCATTTGCCAGAGAACAGCACCATATCGATCT
>JBDTCU010000277.1:0-3781 GCA_039923415.1 Vulcanimicrobiaceae bacterium | reverse complement strand
ATCGGCATCGCGGTAGCAGCTGGCTAGGCTTGAAAGCCCATGCGCGACCTCGCTCGGATCGCCGCACGCGCGCGCGGCTGCGATTGCCGCGATCGCCGTTTTTTCAATCTGCGCGTTCGAGCGGCCGGTCAACCACTCTAGGCGAGCACAATGGCGTAAGATGCGAGCCTTCGCGATCGGATCGCCTACGTTCTGTATGAATTCGAGTGCCGCGTCGAACCAGCGAATTGCTTCTTGCGGCGTTGTGATCAACTCGGGCCATTCCAGGTTCGCGAGCACGTTCAATCCAGCCGCCGCATCGCCACCTGAGGAGAGCGTCCAATCCAGCAACGCGCGCAGGTTGTCGATTTCGGGAGCCAGCGTTTGTTGCCACTGCACATCTTCGAGCGCTTCGACCAGAGGGCGCAGTTCGCGGGTTAAGCCGGCATAGTAACCGGCGTGTTTGGCCGCGATGGCCTCGGCTTCGCCGGTCGCCATCAACTGCTCGTGCCCGTAGTCGCGGATCGAATTGAGCATGCGATAGCGCTGGCCGTCCCCGTGCGGTTCCATCACCACGAGCGACTTTGAAACGAGCGACGATAGGAGTTCGAAAACATGCCAGTCGTCTGTGCCGTCTTCTCCGCACACCGCAGCCGCGGCTTGCAACGTACAGCCGCCTACGAAAATGCTCGTCCGGCGCAACAACGCGCGCTCGTTCTCGTCAAGCAGATCGAAGCTCCAATCGATGAGTGCTCGCAGCGTTTGCTGTCGAGGCAAACGGTTGCTGCTGGTTTGCGTGAGCAGCCGGAAGCGTTCGTCGAGTTTCTCTAGGATCTGCTTGGGACTAAGCACTGCCGTCTTGGGCGCGGCCAGCTCCAGAGCCAGCGGGATGCCGTCGAGCCGAACGCAGATATCAGCAAGAGTACTCGCGTTCTGAGCGGTTGGCGAGAATCGGCTCGAGGCCGCAGCGGCGCGTTCGACAAAGAGTTTGATTGCGGCATCGAGCTCGAGCGTTTCCACGTTGTATACCAGTTCGCCGCCTAAATCAAGCGCCTGTCGCGAGGTGGCGATGATCGTTGCATTCGGGCAGGCATGCAGCAGTGCGTCCGCAAGGGACGCCGCCGCCCCAAGCACACGCTCGCAGCCGTCAAATACCAGCAGCATTTGTTTGTCGGCAATCGCGGCCGCAATGGACTCCGTTACCGTTTGCCTCGAGCCGGGACGAAGTCCCAAGATAGCGGCGGTTTCCGCTGCCACCGCGTCACTCTCACGTATCAGCGAAAGGTCGACCAGCCACACGCCGTCGGTGAAACGCTTGAGCAGATTCGCCGCGAGTTGCAACGCGAGTCGCGACTTCCCAACCCCGCCCGTCCCGACGAGCGAGAGTAAGCGCGCCGTTTCAATTACCTGGTGCAGCCGTTCTAGATCTTGTTCGCGCCCAACGAAGCTCGTGAGTTGGATCGGAAGGTTGTTTGGAAATTCTTCCAGCGATCGCAGGGCTGGAAACTCCGTGCGAAGGTCGGGGGCGTGGAGTTGGTAGACGTGTTCGACGCCCTCCAAATCGCGGAGCCGATGCCGCCCAAGATCCGACAACTGCACATCGGCGGGAAGTTTGCCGGTAGCGAGGTCGGCCGCCGATCCCGAGAGCAGCACCTGGCCCCCGTGACCGATCCCCAGCAGCCGCGCGACGCGATTCAGCGTGGGCCCGAAGTAGTCGCCGTCGCGGGAATCAGCTGAGCCGGCGTGAATCGCCATGCGCACTTCCAGGCCGTCGACGTCGCTCCAGTCCTGATTCGCGAGTGCCCGCTGGCCTTCGCGGGCAGCGGTAATGGCCTCCGG
This sequence comes from Vulcanimicrobiaceae bacterium, assembly GCA_039923415.1. GTDB lineage: Bacteria > Vulcanimicrobiota > Vulcanimicrobiia > Vulcanimicrobiales > Vulcanimicrobiaceae > JALYVT01. The sequence goes on along the minus strand of JBDTCU010000277.1, from coordinate 1,963 downwards.
AACAGTCGCGAAGGCTGCGCAGAATGCGTCGCCCACCGTCTTAAAAACGGTACCTCGGGCAGCTGCGATCGAGGCATTCATCAGTTCGTCGTGACGTCGAACGGCAACCGCCATCGCATCGCGGCTTCGCTCCCAGCGCGCCGTACTGCCTTGAATATCCGTAAACAGGAAGGCTACGATAGCGGACTCCACGCCGGTACCTTCGCTGCCACGAGGCCAGGCTCTCCCAGTCCGGTCAAGCTTGACCCTGGCTAGGGATCTCGACATGAGCGCAGTGCAGCGACCTCGGCGATGTGGGCGGTTGTCTTCACCGACCCCAAACGCGGCATAGAAGTCTTGCGCCATTGGGCCGACGTGCTGCACCCCGCGTTCGGAGTTGTAGCTGCACTCGCTAATCGGCAGCGAGGCCACTCTATCGAGCACCCGCGCATCGTCAATTGCGGCAAGGTCGGTCTTGAGGGCGCGGTCGCTGGTCGATGCCCAGGTACCCGAACCTCTTTGCTCCCGCAAAGCGACACTCGTGTTTGACAAGAAGAAGCCGGGGCTCTACAATAAGTCGGGTTTCGAGGGGTCCTCCTGCGCGGGGACCCCCCTCTATGTTATGGCATCTGCACATTTAATTGATATCGGGCCGCTCCTGGCTGGAGGCCAAGAGTCACTGCACGTCGAGCAACAGATCGCGCTCGAACCGTTTGAAGGGATCACCTTTCCAACGCCGGCGCTGGTGCGGTTCGATGTGACGCGGATCGACCGAGTGCTCGGCATTGCCGGCGACGTCGATGTGGAGGCTCACGGGGAGTGCAATCGCTGTTTAGCGGACGTCGCGATGCCAATGCACGTGGCTGTCGAAGAACAGCTTGAGGCCTCGGCAGCGGCCAAGGACGACCCGTTCTCCGAGAGCAATGTGCTCACCGGAGATCGGCTCGATGTGGCCGATCTGACCAAGCAAGTGGTTTGCAGTACGGTGCCCTTGCGGGTGCTGTGCCGCGAAGAGTGCCGCGGACTCTGCCGAGTCTGCGGACAGAACAACAACACGGGAGATTGCTCCTGTACTGGAGATAGTAGTGGCCAACCTTAAGTGGAAAACGCCGCGTTCGAAAACGCGCAGCCGGCGAGCGGCGAATTGGAAGCTCAACCCGGTAACGACCGTCGAATGCCCGCAGTGTCACGCTCCCAAGCGCCCGCATTTCATGTGCGAGGCGTGCGGCACGTACGACGGACGGACGGTCATCGCAGTGAAGGATGATCACGCCGGCCATCAGCACGGCTAAGCGTTGACTTCAACCGGCGTAAAGATCGCAGGAGTCGGACACTACGCGCCGGCCAAGATCCTCAGCAATGAGGATCTTGAAAAGATGCTGGATACTAGCGACGATTGGATCACGTCCCGCACCGGTATGAAGCGTCGGCATGTCGCCGCTCCAGACGAAGTGACGAGCGATCTTGCGATTGCTGCCGCCCGCAATGCGTTGGCGTGCGCGTCACTGACCCCCGGCGATATCGATTGTTTCATCGTCGCAACGGTTACCCCGGACTACCCGTTTCCGGCCACGGCTTGTATCGTTGCGTCGAGACTCGGCGCGAAAGATACAGCTGCGTTCGATATTGAGATCGCATGCAGCGGGTTCATTTATGGGCTGACCGTCGGCGCGAGCTTGATTCGGTCGGGTGTCTATAACCGAATCATGCTGATCGGCGCCGAGACCTTAACCAAGATCGTCAATCGGAGCGACCGAAACACCGCGGTGCTGTTCGGCGACGGAGCCGGAGCCGTGATTTTGGAGGCCTCAGCGGAAGATTCGTTTCTGTCCAGCGAACTGGGCTCAGATGGAACACGCCCCGAGATTCTCCTGGTCAAAGCCGGCGGCAGTCGTTTCCCGATGACCGCGGAGCGTCTGGATATGGGCGAGCAATACATGTATATGGAAGGCCGTGAGGTTTTCAAATTTGCGGTGAATAAAAT
>JBDTCU010000276.1:0-4910 GCA_039923415.1 Vulcanimicrobiaceae bacterium | reverse complement strand
GGCCTCGCGCCGGCGAACCCGCGAGCGCCGCCCCGATCTAGAGTAAGGGCGCCCGCGGCAATAATCCGGCCATTGTCGCTTGCGGGCCGAGTTGCGTCGTGGTAGAATCCGAGGGTTGTCGCCGGGTCACCGAGCGGCAGGCTTCGCCTACAGCCAAGCCCACTTACGGTATCGCGCTAGAAGAGAGTCTCATGAACGTCATCGATGTGCTCGGCAAAGAGCAGCTTAAAGAAAATCTGCCGGAGTTTCGATCGGGCGACACCGTCAAGGTGTACTCGAAGATCGTCGAAGGCGGCAAAGAGCGCGTCCAGATGTTCGAAGGCGTCGTGACCGTTCGCAAGGGCGGCGGTGCGCACGAAGCCATCACGGTCCGCCGGATCGCTCACGGTGTCGGTGTCGAGAAGTCGTTTCTGCTGCACAGCCCTCGCGTCGATCGTATCGAAGTCAGCAAGCGCGGTATCGTCCGCCGCAGCCGACTCTACTACCTGGCCGACAAGATCGGTAAGGACGCGCGGATCAAAGAGAAAAAAATCGTAAAAGCCGCCCGCTAATTGCCCGCCAATTTCGCGCTCTCGCCGCTGCAGCTTCTTCTGCTGATTTGCGTGTTTGCGGTAGCGCGAATCGCGCTCGGCTTGCGTCCGGCCGCCGCCGGAGCGACAGGCACTTCGGCAACCGCTGTCGCGCGCGAATACCTAGATGCGTTCATCGTTGCCGGCTTATTGGCGCTGTTCTTGATTACGTTCGTGGTCCGGACGTTTTACATCCCTTCGGGTTCCATGGAACCCACGCTGCAAATTCACGACGTTCTGCTGGTCAACGAGTTCCAGTACCGGTTCGCCAAACCCAATCGCGGGGAGATCGTGGTGTTCAAGCCGCCCGTCGAATCGCCCGACGATTTCATCAAGCGTGTCATTGCAACTCCGGGAGACCGGCTGCGAATTCAGAACGGCACCGTCTTCGTCAACGGGCTAGCGACCATCGAACCGTACATCGCCCAAAAACCCGACTACGATTTAGAAGTTAAGAATTACGGCATCTACGTCGACGGCGTGGCACTCGATCCGCAATCGGCCGATGTGCCGCCGCGTTCGATGTGGCAAGCCCCGGACAGAATTCCGGCCGGTTTCTACTTCATGATGGGGGACAATCGGAACGACTCCGAGGATTCGCATATCTGGGGATTCGCGCAGTTCAGCGGGAGGTTCATTGCGGGGCCGCTGGCACAAACCAGCCAGAAGGCTGAGTTTACCGGTCGTGCGTTCCTGCTTTTCTGGCCGCTCGACCGACTGCGTAGTCTGCACTAAGTGACGCCGCTCGAACTTTTCGTCCTAGTTCTGATCTTCGTGCTCGCGCGAACAATTTTAAGTTTACAACGAGTCAAGGTGAATTCGAAAGGACGCTCGACCACGATCGCGCGTGAATACATCGATCCGTTCATCTTTGCCGGACTCGCAGCGTTGGTCCTTATAACATTCGTTGCGCGGACCTTCTATATTCCGTCCGGCTCGATGGAACCAACTCTTCAAATCCACGATGTATTGCTGGTCAATGAGTTCGAATATCGGTTCCACCAGCCGCACCACGGCGACGTCGTGGTCTTTCCGCCCCCGATTCCGACCTCGGATGACTTCATCAAGCGGGTGATCGGAGCGCCCGGCGACACGCTCCGAATCGCCGGCGGCACCGCCTTCGTGAACGGAAAGGCTGTTGCGGAGCCTTATCTTGCGCAGAAACCTGACTATGCATTAGAGGTTCGCGATTACGGTATCTACGTCGACGGTATGCCGCTCGATCCGGAAAAGAGCAACATTCCGCCCCGCTCGGCTTGGAATGCGCCTAACCGTATACCAAGGAACTGCTTCTTTATGATGGGTGATAATCGCAACAACTCCGAAGACTCACACATCTGGGGATTCGCTCAAGATGCGGGAACCTTCGCGACCGGAGCGCGTGCCGGAACGGCGGCGCACTTTACCGGGCATGCATTCCTGATTTTTTGGCCGCTCAATCGCGTGCATATTCTCTTCCGCTAAACTAAGGAATATCAATGCCCGGTTCTTTCGCACTCTCGCCGCTGCAACTTTTCCTCGCACTATGCGTACTCGCGCTGGCGCGCGTGATTCTAAGCTTGCGGCCGCTCGTAACCGCCTCGGGGGGCCGGACCAAGTCGATCGCGCGCGAGTATCTCGATCAATTCATTATTGCCGGCGGCGCGGCACTGCTGCTGATAACCTTCGTCGGGCGCCCGTACTTCATACCTTCCGGATCGATGGAACCGACTCTGCAAATTCACGACGTCCTGTTGGTCAACAAACTCGATTATCGTCTGCACGCACCCCATCGCGGCGACATCGCGGTTTTTCCGCCGGCGATTCCATCTTCCGATGACTTCATCAAGCGGGTGATCGCAGTTCCGGGCGACACCCTTGCAATTCACCACGGAATCGTGTACGTAGACGGCCGCGCAACCAATGAGCCTTACATCGCCCAAAGGCCGGACTACGATCTCGAAATCAAGAACTACGGCATCTACGTCGACGGCTCACGCGTGCCGTCGAGCCAGGCGAATATTCCGCCGCAAACCGCTTGGAGCGCTCCCAATCGTATCCCCGCCGACTGCTTTTTCATGATGGGCGATAATCGCAACAACTCCGAAGATTCACACATTTGGGGGTTCGCGCAAGCCGGAGGCACCTTCGCAACCGGTCCACGAGCCGGTCAAGATGCCCATATGACCGGTCGGGCGTTCTTGATCTTCTGGCCGCTCAATCGAGTGCGTATCCTCTGGCGATAAGGTTCCCCGAGAGGACGTCGAAGAGAGACTCCCGTGACTTCGCATCTGCACTGGCGCTCGGTCGCAAGCGCAACTCTGCAAATTGCAGTCCTCGGGGCTCTGGCACTAGCCTTCTTTATGCGGACGCCTCAAGTCTCGGGGCTCTCGATGTCGCCGCATATTGCATCGGGAGAGTATGTCCTCATCAACACCGTCGCCTATCGGATCGGTCGTCCGGAACGCAGCGAGATCGTTGCCTTCCGTCACGATAGCTCCGCACCGGAAGTCTATCTCAAGCGGATCATCGGGCTGCCCGGCGATCGCATCCGGATCGTGCGCGGGAGCGTTATCATAAACGGCAAAGTGCTCGCCGAACCGTACGTTCGCTTCCACGATGACCGCAGCTTCGGCTTAGTGGTCGTACCCGCCAACTCGCTCTACGTGCTAGGGGATAACCGCGTAAATAGCGACGACTCGCGCTTCTGGGGGTTCGTTCCGCAGGATCAGCTCATTGGTCAAGCTCTGGCTGGAATCTGGCCGCTGCGCCGGCTGGGATCGTTATGAGCGTGGATTTCGAGCAAATCATCCAGTGGTATCCCGGTCATATGGTCGCGGCGATGCGCAAGATCGAGGAGCACATGAAGCTCATCGACGTCGTGATCGAAGTGGTAGACGCACGCGTTCCGCACAGCGGCGTAAACCCGATGCTCGACACGATCATCGGCCGGCGCAAACGCATGATCGTTCTAAATCGGGAAGACCTTGCCGATCCGCTCGAAACAGTGAAATGGTTAGGGTACTACCAAAAACAATCGCGACGCGCGATCGCGACCAACGGCAAGGAGCAGAGCAGCGTTGCAAGAGCCTACTTCCATTTGGGCCAACTCTCCGGCGGTCAGACCCGCAGCAGTCAACGCGCGATGGTCCTCGGTCTTCCAAATTCGGGGAAATCCTCGGTTATTAACGGTCTGCTCCGCAGAGCCGCAGCCAAAACCGAGGACCGGGCCGGCGTTACCCGCGCTACCCAGTGGTTTCGAGTTCAGCCGATGCTTGAGCTGATGGATACACCCGGTATCTTGGTTCCAAAAATCGAAACCGCGCAAGCTCAATGGATGCTGGCAATTACCGGTGCTGTTCCGCGCGACCACTACGACCCCGAAGACGTCGTGATGCGCTTTCACGAGTGGTTATCAACCCGCGGCAAAAGCTCGGCTAAAGCCCCGACCTTAGAGACCTTTGCAACAGCCCGCGGCTTCCTGCGTCGTGGAAACGAGCCCGATATGCACAACGCCGCGCGCTCGTATATCAAAGATTTCAACGACGGAAAATTTGGACGCTTCACGTTTGAATCGGCACCACATGACGCCGACTCAGCGTAAAACCCGCAACGCGCAAGAGCGCGAGCGGCGGCGCCTTCTGCGACTGCACCGGTACGAGGATATCGCGCGCGGGAGCGGACACTGCTTGATCGGTGGGATCGATGAGGTCGGTCGCGGCCCCCTGGCCGGTCCGGTTGTGGCGGCCTGCGTGGTCGCCCGCGGGCCGTTGATGCTTCGTGGGTTGAACGACTCCAAGCAAGTTCGGGCCGAGCTGCGCATCGAGCTGGCGGAGCAGATAAAAGGCCGCTGCGAGGGCTGGGCGATCGGGATTGCCAGTGTCGCAGAGATCGACCGGCTCAATATCTATTGGGCGAGCATTTTAGCGATGGAGCGGGCAATTGCAAGTTTGCCTTGCAAGCCGGACTACCTGCTAACCGATGCGGTCCGCATCAGGTCCTACTCCGCGCCGCAAGAGCCGGTGATCAGGGGCGACGCCAAATGCGCCACCATCGCCGCGGCATCGATCATCGCCAAAGTCTATCGCGACGGTCTGTTGGTCGAACTGGACCGAATCGAGCCGCGCTACGGGTTCGCCGCGCACAAGGGCTATGCAACGCCGCAGCATTTAGCGGCCCTCAAGGCCTTCGGTCCAACCCTCTATCATCGCTCCGGTTTTTGGCGGGTGCGTGAAGCCCAGCTCGAATTGCTGCATGGACAGTAGCGAGGCGGATCGGCTGAAGGCCGAACGCGACGGATTCGACCTAGCGCGCAAAGCGCGTGTAGGCGACTCCACTTGCGCTAAGGGCCGCCTCGGCGAG
>JBDTCU010000275.1:0-7138 GCA_039923415.1 Vulcanimicrobiaceae bacterium | reverse complement strand
CTCCGGTGCGTTAACGGTTGGCGGATACCCCATCCGGTAGTGCAGTTCATACTCGACTCGCATCGCTTGCGATAAACCTTTGAGAATGCGCTCCATTCGCTGCGGCATCGAGGAGCGCACGTCCTTGTCGAAGCTGCGCACCGTGCCCTCCATCTTCGCTTCATCCGGAATGACGTTGAAGGTCGAGCCGCTCTCGAACTTTCCAACCGTAAACACGGCGGGGTCCTTGGGCGCGACTTCGCGGCTCACGATCGTTTGCAACATCGTCACAAAATAGGCGCCGGCCGAGATCGGGTCGATGGCGCGCTCCGGCATCGCACCGTGCCCGCCCTTACCTTTGATGGTCAGATGAAACTCATCCGAACTTGCAAAGAACGCGCCGTCGCGGATGCCGATCTTCCCGACCTCCAGGCCGCTGAACACGTGCAGCGCAAAGACCCGATCGGCGTGCGGATTTTCAAGCGCTCCGTCCTCGATCATCAGTTTATTTCCGGCGTAACCTTCTTCACCCGGCTGAAAGCAGAATACCAGCGTCCCGGGCACTTCGTCTCGACGTCGCGCAAGTTCTCTGGCCGCGCAAAGCAAAATCGAGATGTGCGCATCGTGGCCGCAGGCATGCATCACGCCGGCACTTTGGGATTTGTACGCGACCTCGTTCTGCTCGGTCATCGGCAGCGCGTCGATATCGGCTCGCAGCAAGGTGACTGGACCAGGTTTTCCACCCTTGAGCGTTCCTAGAATGCCGGTCTTGCCGATACCGGTTCGTACTTCGTCTAAGTTGAGCTTGCGCAACTCGCGCTCGATGTAGGCGGCCGTCTCGAACTCGACCATCGACAGTTCTGGATGGGTATGAAAGTGTCGGCGAATCTCAACCAGATCGTCGTGCGGCGCAACGGTCATCATGTTACTCTCCGCCGTACGTGAAGGTGTATAAGAAGCTGCCCACGACCGGGACGCATCGGAACAGGGCGGCCTGATAGGTAGAGCGCGCCGCGCTCTTCAGGGCCAAACGATCGAGCGCCGCATCGCCGCTCGATTTATAGATGCTTGCATCCGCCAAGTGGCCGGCCGAATCGAGAAAAAGCTCGAGTTGGGCACTGGAGCCGGGCGACACGCCGCTGAGTTTCTCAGTCGGCTCGTCTCGCTTCGAAATCATCGCGGGCAGATAGTCATCTTGGCAGGTTAGCGGCGGAAGATCTTCGCGAAATGTTGCCGCGACTCTCGGCGCGGCATCGTCGATTGTGAATTCATCAGCTGCGACGTCGGCCGGCGACTCGATCTCGACGCGGCGTACGACGGTTGGGCAGTCCAGCCGCTTGGTGCCGTCCGATAGATCGTCGACGTAGGCGAACTTGACGGCCTCAGCCTTGTCGAGCGTTATAAAAAATGGCGTGGCGGGATCCGTGAACGGGGCTTCGTAGGCGTGTTTATCGGTAATCAATTCAAGCAATCCGGTTGTTTTTTGCATGTCGGTATCCAGCACAACGGCGTATCGCGTGGTCGCCGGCTCTGTCGAAGGCGCGTTTTCAGTCGCCGACCACGGGATGAATGTCTGAATGTCGACGGGACAAAACGGATTTGCGGACGCGCGCGCGACGGTCACCCCAAAAATAGCGGCTGCAAATGCGAGACCGACAAGGACGCGATTCATGAAGAAGCCTTTACAAGCAAAACGATAGCCCAGGTGTATTTGCGTTCGAGGGCTAGCCTCTTTTTTATTCTCGCAGGACTTCGCGGCGACCGAGACTGATTTAGCCCAGGCGGATCGGCCGAAGGCCGACGCGATGTGGTTTGGAGGATCGATGTCCAAGGCGCCCCCGGCGGTCAAAAAGGACGGTTTCGAACGGCATGGCTTGAGCGACGATCAGCTCAGGGCGCTGCTTTCTGCTATGATTATGCAGCGTACCCTGGAAAATCGCGGCTTTCAACTTAACCGCCAAGGCAAGATTCCGTTCGCTTCCGCAAGTGAAGGGCACGAGGCGGTGCAGGCCGGCGCGGCGATGGCATTTTCGCGCGGCAAGGATATCTTGGTTCCCTACTATCGCGACCTAGGATTGGGTCTGGGCATCGGCTTGACGCCCTACGAAGTGTTGCTCTCGCTATTTGCGCGAGCCGCCGACCTCTCGGGCGGTCGCCAATTTCCCCATCACTACGCCGGCAAGCGGCTCGGCCTGCACACCATCAGTTCGGTGATCGCAGCCCAAACCTCGCACGCCGTCGGCGCGGCATACGCCATCAAACTGCGCAAAGAATCCGATCGCGCGGTGCTTACGACCTTCGGTGACGGTGCGACCTCCGAGGGAGAGTGGCATGAGTCGCTCAACTTTGCGGCCGTGCACAAACTTCCGGTCGTCTTCTTGTGCGAAAACAACGAGTGGGCGATCTCGACGCCGGTTCGTCAGCAGATGGCGGTGCCGGATGTTTCTATGAAGGCGCAAGGGTACGGGATGGCCGGAGCCGTGGTCGATGGCTTCGATCCGGTTGCTTGCTATGGGGTCGTACGCGAAGCGCTGGAGCGTGCTCGCAGTGGGCGCGGTCCGAGCCTGATCGAGGCGAAATGCTACCGGTTTCTCTCTCACACCACCGACGATGACGACATGACCTACCGCACTCGCCAAGAGGTCGACGAGCGCCGCAAGCAGGACCCGGTTCCCAATTTCGAGCGCTTTTTGATCGAGCAGGGGGTCTTGAGCGCGGAGCAAGCCGACGTTTTGAAGAAGTCCATCCTTGCCGAGGCGAACGATGCGACCGACAGGGCCGAGGCGATGCCCTATCCGCTGGCCGAGGATCTGTATGCAAACCTGTACGCCGGCGCCTGGCAGCCCTGGCAGTAACGTCCCCGCTTAAAACCCGTAACCCAAGGAACAGAATACATGGCTAAAACCGACACTCAAGTGCGCACCTCACTCGAGCGCCACGGATTGTCCGACCAGCAGCTCAAAGAAATCTTCAGAACGATGCTCTTGCAGCGTCAGTTGGATAATCGCGGCTTTCAGCTTAATCGCCAGGGCAAGATTCCGTTCGCTCTCGGAAGCGAAGGCCATGAAGGGTTGCAGGCCGGCGCCGCAATGGCATTCCACCGCGGAAAAGATGTACTGGCTCCCTACTATCGCGATTTGGGATTGGCGGTCGGAATAGGATTCTCGCCCTACGAGGTGCTGCTCTCACTGTTTGCGCGAGCCGCCGATCACAACGGCGGCCGGCAATTTCCCAATCACTATTCCTCGAAAAAAGCCGGCATGATGTCGTTCTCTTCGATCCTCGCGGCCCATATTCCGCACGCGGTCGGCGCAGCGTATGCGATGAAGTATCGCAAAGAGTCCGACCGCGCGGTCCTGGTCACTTGCGGCGACGGAACTACCAGCGAGGGTGAATGGCATGAGTCACTCAATTTTGCGGCGATTCACAAACTGCCGATCGTATTTTTGGTCGAAAATAACGAGTGGGCGATTTCAACGCCGCTCGACAAACAGATGGGACAGCCCGAGATTTATAAGCGTGCAGTCGGATACGGAATGCCCGGCGAGCGCTTCAACGGCTTCGATCCGATCGAAACCTACGACGTAGTCAAACGCGCGCTCGACCTGGCGCGAAGCGGCGGAGGTCCAAGTTTGGTTGAGGGTATGTGCTATCGCTTTCTGGCGCACAGCACCGACGACAACGATATGACGTATCGCACCACCGAAGAAGTCATCGAGCATCGCAAAGATGACCCGCTGCCGCGCTTTGAGAACGTCTTGCTGAATGCCGGCATCATGGACGCCGGCGCGATCGCTCAACTCAAGAAGGACGTGCTGCGCGAAACCAACGAGGCGACCGACGCGGCCGAAGCGATGCCGTATCCGGTCGCACAAGACCTGTATACGCATCTCTACGAAGGAGCCTGGGAACCATGGCAGTGACTGCCGCAAGCAAAGTGATGAACAACGTCGAGGCCGTGCGCGAGACGTTGTACGAAGCGATGAAGGCCGATGATCGCACCATAATTCTGGGTGAGGACGTCGGCAACCGCGGGAATGTTTTCTTGATCAGCAAAGGCTTCATCGAAGAGTTCGGGCCGGATCGCGTGATCGATACGCCGATCGCGGAGGCCTCGATTGTGGGGATTGCGGTCGGCATGGCGATGGAAGGGCTTCGCCCGATCGCCGAAATTCAATTCGCCGACTTCATCTATCCGGCGTTCAATCAAATCGTCGGCGAGGCTGCCAAGACGCGCTATCGCAGCAACGGCGAGTACACCTGCCCGCTGGTGATTCGCACGCCGTATGGCGGCGGCGTTCGCGGCGCGCTCTCACATTCGGTCTGCATCGAAGCCCTGTTCTATCATGTGCCCGGCTTGAAAATCGTCGCACCCTCGTTTCCGGCCGACGTCAAGGGTTTGCTGAACGCGGCGATCGACGATCCCGATCCGGTGCTCTTTCTGGAACACAAGAAAACCTATCGCCTAATCAAGGGCGATGTGCCCGAAGGTCATTACACGATTCCGATCGGCAAAGCCGATATCAAGAAAACCGGCACCCAGCTTACGGTTGTCTCGTATGGTCTCTATGTGCACTGGGCGCTGGATGCTGCCAAAAAACTTGAGGCCGAAGGCATGTCGGTTGAAGTGATCGACCTGCGCTCGATCCGCCCAATGGATCGCACCACAATCTTGGAGAGTGTCCGCCGCACGCGAAAACTGCTTATCATTCATGAAGATAACAAGTTCGGGGGTATCGGCGCCGAGATCAGCGCGATGGTCGCCGAAGATGCGCTCTTTGATTTGGATGCGCCGATTCGCCGGCTCTGCGCGCCCGATGTTCCGGCGATGGGCTACGCCCAGCCGCTCGAAGAAGAGTACATGAGTTCGCCCGAGGCGATGGCCGACGCAATGCACGAAATGGTGAGGTTCTAAACCGCTATGCCAACCACAATTACGATGCCGCAGCTGGGCGAAACAGTCACCGAGGGAACCGTCGCCCAGTGGCTTAAGAAGATCGGCGACAACGTTGAAAAATACGAAGCATTCGTCGAGGTCTCGACCGATAAAGTCAACGCCGAAGTTCCGGCACCGGTAACCGGCACGATTCGCGAGCTGTTGGTGAAAGAAGGCGAAACCGTCGCCACCGGCACACCGATTGCCATCATCGACGAAGTCGGAGCGGCGATCTCGGCCGTTCTCGCATCCTCGCCCGCGCCGCTCGCAGCGGCCGCGCCGCCACCTGCCCCAAGCGCGCCGGCTCCGCCGTCTCCTGCGGTTGTGTCGGCCAATGGTTCCGCCGCGAGCGGTATACACGCCGAAACGCCGGAAACCGTGCTTCGCGGCGTATCGCCGGCAGTGCGAAGATTGGCGCGCGAACACCGTATCGATATTCGGGCGATCAGCGGCAGCGGCTCCAACGGTCGCGTCACCGCCGACGATGTCTTGGCCGCGACGAAAACGAGTATCGGAGTTGCGAGCCCTGCAACCACGACCAAAGCGCCGCCGAGCGGAACCAGCACCTACGGTGAGCCGATCCCAGGCACGATCGTTCCGCTGACCCAGTCGCGCCGGATCATCGCCGAACGGATGGTCGAAAGCAAACACAATGCGCCTCACGCCTGGTCGATGGTTGAAGTCGACGTTACCAATGTTTGGAAATGGCGCGCGCGCGAAAAAGACCAGTTCATACGCGATACGGGCTACTCGCTCACGCTGCTCCCATTCTTCATGCGCGCCGTGATCGAATCGCTGGCCGCATTCCCGCTAATGAACGCCAAGTTCACTCCCGAGGGCATTCACGTTCACAAAGATGTCAACGTCGGCATCGCAATCGGCTTGGCTACCAATCTGATCGTACCGGTCGTCAAGAACGCCGACAAACTTTCGATTAAGGGCCTGGCAATCGCGGCCGGCGGACTGATCGATAAAGCCCGCAAGAACAAACTCGGTGTGGATGACCTGGCCGGCGGCACCTTCACCGTCAATAACAACGGCGCCAACGGCTCGTACGCCTCGGCACCAATCATCAACGGCGGACAAGCCGGCATCGTCACGATGGAGACGGTCGTAAAGAAGCCGATCGTTACGAAAGACGATGCCATTGTGATCCGCCAGATGATGAACTGCTGCCTCTCGCTCGATCATCGCGTCGTCGACGGCTACGTCGCCAGCGGCTTCCTCGCCGATCTCAAGAAACGCTTGGAGGGAATGGGCCCTGAGGGTTCGCTCTAGGGTGTTCGCCTGGTTGACGGAAGCTAGCCATCGACGCCCACTGTTCTAGCGGCCGCGGCAGTCGCTAGTCGAATGGGGCTTGTTACTGAGCCGGCGCAGCGCTTGCCAGCATGTCCCTGGTAACGTTGAACACGACACCCTTTTTGTCTAGCATGACCCCAATCGTACCGAGATCGAACTCAACCCACCGGTACCGCGGCCCAAATATTCGCAGGTAGGCGTGCCCAGGAGGGACGCCGTCAAAATAGTAGGCATCCCCTTCGACGGAACCAGGCACTAAATAATCATCAGATGCATATCTCAGCGAGATGTGCAATCCGGGAAACGGTAAGAGGCCGGCGATCGAGTTTGTAGAGGATGTCAGAACGATCCCCTTGTGGCCCAATAGTGTTAAGCGCCTCGGGTGATCCTTCAGAATAGTTATCGACTCATCGGCTCCGCAGTTCCCTTTTCCAATATCCGGCCAGCCCACATGTATCCTATAAGATCCGGGCGCAACATAGGCACTCACGACCCGAATGACTTCCGGCCGCGAGTTGGGTGGCGCAACCACCTCCTCGATGGCGGTGCCGACGCGGGGCACCATCTGTAACCTTATTTGCTGACTGGTATAAGGCCCGTTGCATCCAAGTAACCCCACCTGTAAGCTGACGCCAGATGTGCTGGCCAACTCGGACTTAGTGCTGGCGATACAACAAAACAGACTCGCAACTACTGCAAACGACTTGAAGGCTCTCATGGCACAATCTCCGCATCAGACCCATCACCTGGGGCATCGTGATAATTAACAACACTGTCAGTGTGTCAAGAGTTGTCGCTCTCTAATTTACACTTCCTACTTGGAATATGCAGCCCCTCCACGTATGAAGTTGTCCGGACACCGCCCGATTTTCGGAAGAATTTGTGACTACAGATCGCGTCCCACAGCGTGGTGTACGAGCCGTG
>JBDTCU010000274.1:0-10760 GCA_039923415.1 Vulcanimicrobiaceae bacterium | reverse complement strand
CATTCAAGCACTGATTAGCGAGAATGGTGTCCGCGATGACCTGACTGCTGCCCTGAGGACGAACAGCAATCAGCACAACAGTCTAGGCCTCAGCATCGCGGATGAACGCGATGCTGAGGAAGAATCCTAGCAGACAGCTTAGAGGACGGTCGCCGCTCGTGCTTCCAGCGCCTGTTTTGCAATTGCGGCCAGCGCATCGAGATGCGCGTGACTCTGCTCGTCTAAGCCGCTGCGGTCGGCAGCCTTAGCCGCATCGGCCTGGAGATCGACCAGCTGCAGCCGCGCCAGGGCTTGCGCGTCGCCGGGCGTGCCGCGCATCGGTTTGACCCACATCGCTGCAAGCATTTGTGCGAACCGCGTCTGCAGATTGCGTCGCACGACACCATCATTCTTGGCAGTGCCGTTTGCAATGCCGCCGAAGATGCTGTCGCGCGACCAATCAAAGAGATCGGTCAGGCTCATCGTGCTTCCGGGCCGATACTTGGTCGAGAGATCGTCGATACGCTGGAGTGTTAGCGGAGCGAATATCTCGCCCAGCGCCATCTCCTGCGCGGCTGCGGCTATGGCTGAAACTGAGACGTCGTGCCTGGCCGTCGGATTGTAGGCCCAGGACCCACCGGCGCTGAGCGAACTCACCTCCGAATAGGTTAAACGATCGAGCACGTTTGGATTAAAATGCCAGGCCTGATCTGAAAACAGCTCGGCGGAGAGTAAGTGCCAGGCACGAGATTCTTGGCTGCGCGAAACCGCCCGCAGGGGCGGCCCTGACCCGGCTTCGCCGCGGGTCGCACGCGAAAGATACTCGCCTCCGATGGTGTGAGCAGCCATGGTCGCACAGGTAACGTACCCGCGCACCTGCATCGAGAAGGCTCTACGCGCATCATCGTATGATTGACCGGTCTGCGGGAAATGCCGGTCGATCGAGTTCATCAATCCATGCAGCATCGTGGTCTGCACGCTGCACCATTCGAGGGGGTGGTTTGTCAGATCGAACATCGCCACGCGCGGATCGATTGCATGACCTTCACCGAAGCCTGCGTCTTCGTCGGAGGCGAAGCGATAGAGCGGGTTGTCCCAACGCGACGCTAAGCGGCGCAAGGTCGGCAGCTCTTGTTGCGGTGAGGAAGCGGCGATCGCGGTGTAGCCGTACTGAATGGCGTAGTAATCGTAAGGGCCCAGCACCAGTTGCACGTAGTCGCCCTGCGAAGTATTTTTTGGCCAAAGATTGACCGGCGCATATTCCATGACGGAGCTGGCTACGCCGTACTTGCTTGTAAATGCCTTACTCTGCAAGTCTTTGGCGGTATATGCCATCGACCCGATGAAATTGTGCTGAAGCCCGAGATCGTGTCCCGATTCGTGGAGGACCACGCTGCGAAGATACGCCTGCTCGAAGGCTTTCTCATTGCTTTGAGTATCGGCCAGCCCGCGTTCGGGCGCGATGATATAGTGGAAGTAGCGCTTGGCCGTTCCTTCAACCGCGTCGACGTTGACGCCGGTGTTTAGTTCCTCTCCACTCCGCGGATCGGTGATCAGCAACGCTTCCGCGCCGAACGCCGGCGACGACGTATCAATCCAACGTATCATGTTGTGCTGAATGTCGTCCGCATCCCAGTTCGGATCGTCGGGCTGCTGCTTCACTTGCACGGCGTTCAGGATACCGGCTTTCGCGAAGGCGGCATTCCAGGTCAGCAGAGCCGCCTTAACGGTATCTCGATACTCGAGCGGAATCGTATTGCTGAGAAAGTACACCAGCGGACGGGTTGCATTAGATGGCGTTCCGGGATGTTCGGGCGCGAAGTTCCAGCGCGCAATGTAATCGAGCGCGCGCGTCATCGTGGGATCGTTTTGGAAATCGAGCAGCGGCTGTTCGAAGTAGCCAACGCGCGGATCAGCCATCCGGGGCATATATCCGTCATGCGGTGCAGCGATGATATTGTACGTCACCCCGACTTCGATGCTTCGAGGATCCGGCGCATTATCGATAACGTCGGGATTGGTGCTCGCCCAAGTTTGATTTACGCGCAGGACGTCGTTCTCCGGGAATGCTTTGCTCTTCGTGAAAAATGTACGCGATGGGTCCAACCGATAGGCATGCTCCGGGCCCGAAACGATACTATCGAATACCGCCGAAAAATTAGCGACGTCGCCTAGAAAGACCGCGGCGGGAATAACCACCGCGCCGGTAGCGGCGTCGGCAGCTACGATCGGTTCGACCCCGACGACCGAACTCGGCAGTGAGGCTTTTGCTCCGGCCGCCTGAGGCGTGGCGGGGTCGACCTGCGCGATCGTGTTGGGCCAGCGAATAACGATTCGATCGCCAATCCGATCGAAGTGAATAATTCTGGCGGGCGCAACGTACGGCTCGCCGGGTGCCGGCCCGAAGCCGCCGAGCCCGGTCGAAGGAACCGAGGTTTCGATGAAATCTTCTCCGAGCTGAGCGGGTGTCAGCTCCAGGTAGACGCCGCCGGCCTTTTCGATGACCGGAATCAGTCCCGGCAGCACGGTCGCGCCCTTGACGAAAAGCTCGTACGGTGCGGGGCCGGCCGGTTCGGCCGCTGGACGCGTTACGGTCTGAGCGCAGACGCCGAGCGGTATAAGGAAACTCGCGGCGACGAATGCGCTGCCGGCGAAAAAAGAACGCTTGAACATCGATCCTCCAGTTGTTTGCCGTGCAGGTGTTTACTTGCAGGCGTCGCTCAACCTGCTCGCTCAGGCGTCGACCTCGACCGATTGGAGAACGACATCGCCGTCCCGGTCGACCCTAAGCGTAAACGCGATCGGGTTACAGCATACTGGGCAATCTTCGATAAAGCGCTGAGGGGAGCCGCCGGTGGGGTCGACTCCCAGGAAGTTCTGTTCGCTGCAGTAGGGGCAGCGATATGCGACATCGGTTTCGAGAGGCATGTTTTATACTACGACAGCCGTAAGGCGACTAGTACGCTTTACGGCTGTGCATCGAAAAGGTCTCTGGGGCGACCAACCTCAGTGTGCGGTGGCCAACAACCGTTCTTTAGCCGCCGCAATTTTATCTCCCAGATCTTTGAGCTCCGATTCGTCCATGAGTTTGCGCGCTTCGGGGAACATCTGGCCTTCTTCTTCTTTAACGTGGTGTTTGACCAGCTCGCCCAACACTTGCAATTTCGCGTTGTAGGTTTCATCCGCCGGGTCGAGCGCTTCCAACTTTTTAATCATTGCCTTGACATTGGCGTGCTCCTCGTACGCTTCCAAAACTTCATCGCCGGAGTCGGTGTTCGGCCTGGTTTTTGCTTTGAACGCCGGATAGAAAATCTTCTCTTCGACGTCGGAGTGAGCCGTCAATTCGCGATCGATTTCGGCAAAAATTTTACCTCGCGAAACGTGGGCCGTGTCACCCAGGTCGGCGATCTCCTTGAGCAGTCCTTCGACCTTTTTGTGATCCGCTTTTAAAAGCGTTATTGCATCCATAAGTTATGCCTTTCATACTCGAGTGTAGGAACCGCGTACCCGCAGGTCTAGCTTCCAAACCTCAGGTCGTGAAAGGTTCCGCATGCTTGGCGTCCTACATAGCGGGCGATGCGCAGCGATTTCAGCAGAGCCGAGGCGCGACGAATCGCGCTCGCGGCTCAAGGCTTTGGAAATGCTCGACACGCAAGTACCGGGCAAAGCGCGGTATTGAAGGTCATCAAGCATCTGGGAATCATCCAGATCGATTCGGTCAACGTGCTGGTTCGATCGCACTATATGCCGGCGTTCTCGCGACTCGGCGCGTACGAACGCTCACTTTTAGAATCCCTTGCGTACGGCAAGCGGCGCGCAATCTTCGAATACTGGGCGCACGAAGCATCGCTGCTTCCGCTTGAGGTATTCCCGCTTCTGCGCTGGCGGATGCAGCGTGCGCGCGACGGCGTCGGGATCTACGGCGCTCTTGCACGATTCGCTCGCGAGCAACCCAAGCTCGTCGCCAAAGTGCTGGATGAAATTGCTGAGCGCGGCCCAATGAGCGCTTCCGACTTTGAAGGCGCCAAAGGTTCGGGCGGATGGTGGGGCTGGAGTGATACCAAGCGGGCGTTGGAGTTCTTGTTTTGGGGCGGGATGCTCACCACCCAAGCGCGCCGCAACAGTTTCGAACGCGTCTACGATCTCGTCGAGCGGGTGATTCCGCCGGAGATTCTGGAGATGCCCCAACCATCCCCGATCGACGCACAACGCGAATTGGTCCTGATTGCAGCGCGAGCGTTTGGGATCGCCACCGAAAGCGACCTGCGCGATTTCTTTCGTTTGGATACGCGCGAGACGAAGCTGCGCATCGCAGAATTGGTTGCGGACGGGCGGCTGGCGGCGGTCGCGGTTGCGGAGTGGAAGCAGCCCGCATATCTGGACCCGAAGTATCGCCTGCCGCGCAAAATCGGGGGCAGCGCCCTTCTCTCGCCATTTGATTCACTGGTTTGGAATCGTCCGCGCGCCCGGCGGCTATTCAACTTCGACTACCGCTTGGAGATTTACACACCAGCCCATAAGCGCGTTCACGGATATTACGTGTTGCCGTACTTGCTCGATGACGCGCTGGTTGCGCGCATCGACGCCAAGGCCGATCGCGCGGCCGGGAAACTTATCGTGCATGCCGTGCACCTTGAGGCGGGCATCAAGAGCGGCGTGGTGATGTCGCACCTCAAACCCGATCTCGAGCAGATGGCGCAGTGGCTTGGTTTGGAGAGTGTTAAGCTACCGCCTCGGCTAGGTCGTCAATAATGCGCGCTATCGCGCCTTCAATCCGGCCATAGCCCTTGTCGCCGGCTTGGAAATGGCGCAGTTGGTGTTGGCGATTGAAGACGTAGTAGCCCGGCACGAATTGATTTTCAAAACGTCGGACGATCGCATGATCGCTATCGATCGCACACGGCTGAGTCATCTTCATCGCGCCGAGCGCGTCGGCGGTTACTTTTTCGATGTCGAGCTCTTCGGGTCCGCGCGGTTGGTGAACGCTGATGAACGCCATTTTTTGTCCGTACTTCTCGCGCCAAACATTGACTTGTTCGACGACATCGTGACAGATGTAACAACTGATCGACCAAAAATGCACCAAGACCGGACGCCCGCGCAGCCCTTCGAGCTGCGGTTCGCCATTGATCCAGGCATGCGTAGTGCCACTAAGCGGGCTGCAGCAGGGCCGTACCCGGCTTCCATTCGGCGGCGCACAGACCGCCGGTCTGCAAAGCCTGCAGAACGCGAAGCGTCTCTTCGACACTGCGGCCGACGTTCTCGTGGGTTACGGTCGCGTACTTGAGTTCGCCTTCGGGAGAGATGATGAACAAACCGCGCTGCGCGGCGCCCGATTGCTCGTCGAGCACGCCGTACGCCCTAGCGGTTTCTTTTGTGAAATCCGCGACGAGTGGGAACTGCAATCCGCTGATGCCGTTCTTATCCTTCGGCGTATTGATCCAGGCCCAATGGCTGAAAACCGAGTCGGTCGAGCAGCCCAGAATTTTGCAATCGTACTCTTGGAACTCGGAGGTGCGATCTGAGAGCGCCAGAATTTCGGTCGGGCAGACGAACGTGAAGTCGAGTGGGTAGAAGAAAAATACCAGCCATTTGCCTTTGTAATCCGCAAGCTTGATCTCATTACCGAGATCTTTGGCGCTGGTTGCGCCTTTGGTGCTGGGAAGCTTGAATTCGGGAGCTGATTTTCCAACCTGGGCCAACATGAAAATTATTCCACCTTATTAAAGTCGTAGAGTGTTCGTCCCAGCAGTCTACCCCAGATGTCCGAAAGTGAAAACGATTTTCATCGCAAAGAGGGTTTCCGAGCCCTTTCAGCTAGTTCCGGCTAGATGAGCTGGCTACGGACAATCTTCGGTTTCGTACTCGTGGCCGCCATTGCGATGCCCGCCCAGGCTGAATCCGCGCGAGCCCTCTCGGCTTACTCGCAAGGTCAATCATACGCACGTCTCTTCCAGGATCATCTGATGCCCGGAACATGCGGGATCGTTCTAGAGCGCGCACAGTGTATGGACGACTTGCATGTCATCGAAACGTTGCGAGGCGCGGATCCGACCAACAACTTCATGGAGCAATGGCTTGCGAGCGGCGATGTCGCTTTGTGGAAGACTGATTGGAATGGGATTTTCATTCCGGACGGCACATGGTCTGCTAACCCCGTGTTCGCTTGGTGGTACACGGCTGGTGTTGCATCGATTGCCGCAAGTTTGCCGCAGAATGCCGGGTCTGACGACTACGCGAACAGCATAGCGTATCTGCTCGTCAAGCATTCGAACGTTGTACCCGAAGCTTTCCGCAGGTCGATGCCGGCCGGACAAGTTGGTCTCGCTTCGCTGGCCGCGTTGCAGTCTTCGTTAGAACAAACGGCTCCCGTCGTGCCGTATCCGGCAGTTTCGTTCGAGAATGGGTTCGCTGCAGATGCGCGGCTCGGCATCTATGTATCGACTCTCCGGGAACTCTTCGACAACCCGCTTGCGCTTTCTAGACCGGAGAGCCGCAATTTCGGTTTGATGGTGATACGGCGTCTTCAGCAGAGCAACGCTGCGCATAAGCGTCCGATTGAAATCGACGATCTCGAACGGATTCTGTCGAGTAACGCACCTCTGGACCTCGATGCCATCGATCTCCAGATGCGTGAGCCGCTCAGTCAATCCGGCGCGGACCTAACCTGGCCGGAAGCTCCGCGTAAAGCGTTCCTGCTCGGCGCGCTGATCGCACAAGTAGCCTACAACGCAGCGGTGCTGAAAGATACGGGCACCGATCACGATCTCCGAAATGCAATTGCGTCTTTTCCGCTCTACGAAGGCATTTCCAACGACGCGACCTCGGCGATCAAAAGCCTCGCACTCGTTCGCATGGGCGACTGGAGTGCCATCAATACGGTCGCAACCGCTGCAACTCTGGCCATTATGGCGCAGCAATAGCTGGGCCTGGCTAAAATAAGAACAGTTATGGCTGACGAGAAGCACGCTGGCTAGCACTGTGCCGGGCATTGGAGACAGCAGTGTCGATCCGTTCGTTTATCAGGCTGTCGCCCAACAACTCGAACACCAGTTGAACCGATACCGAGACACCTTGACACTCGGATTCGGAATTATAGCGGTTGCCCTCGCGAGTATAGCCTATCTCCTGACTGAACGCGCCACGAAAGTGGATGACGGGCTGGCCGCCATTTTGATGCTTGGAGGCATCTTGGCGGCTGTGGCCGTCGCGGTTCATTGGGACGCGAAAGACGCGCCCGATGCGGAGGTCCTCGCAGCCGCCTATGCGCTGGCTCCCCCATACGGCTACCGAAAGAGCAACTGCGGCCGTGCTCCTGGCTCTACGGGAAAACACCGGTCCGCTTAGATCGAAGACGCTTTTACTCAGAATTTCGTTAACGGTGGTGCTTCTATCCGCGTCTGGCGGAGCAGCGACCAAGATGATAGAATCGAGGGGTAATGTCGATCTTGGAAAGGGTCCAACAAGCGTTCAAGGGCAAGGACACCAGCAAAACGGTGAACCTGGACGTCCAGTACGGGTGCGCCATAGCGGAAGCTCCGGATACTGAAGTAGGCGCCTCGGCAGTGCCCCCAGTTGAAGCGTTTATGTTCAATGTGTCTTCGGGGCGGTAGCACACCTAAATTAAAGCAGACTTTGCTAGAGCCGCCCGCCGAGGGTTTTTTTCACAACCTCGTATCGTCCCACACAGACGTGCGTAGCGTACGTCCCGAATGAAACAATTGAAAGTCGGGAAACGCTCCGGCTTGAACTGTCGCTCGCGATGGTTGGGCATGCGATCGCCTTGATCGCAAGCATCAAATCGGGCAGTCCACGCACCTCGAAGACGGGAAGTATGCACCAAGCCTACCGCTCGCTTTCAAAATCTCGAGACTTTTCGCACAACCGGTCGAAGCGATCTTTGATTCGGCCTCGTTGGAACTGGAACATCGCCATGAAACACCTTTGCGCATTGGCGTTTTGCGCGATCTTCGCAATCGGATTCGCGACACCGGCCGGTGCTGCAACGCCGACAGCAAGCTATGATGTCGGCACGATTCACGTCGATCAATTCGGCAGCGGGAAACCCGCGTTGGTACTGATTCCAGGGCTGTCATCCGGCGCCTGGGTTTGGGACGGCGTCATTGCAAAATTCTCGTCAACTCATACGATCTACGCGATTACGCTGGCCGGCTTCGACGGGCGTCCGACCGCGTCTGCGCCGCTGATGCCCAAAGCCGCGGACGATATCGTACGCCTCATCGCCGACAAACACGTCGATAAACCGGTCATCATCGGCCACAGTTTAGGCGGTACGCTCGCAATCGAAATAGCCGAACGGCACTCCGATTTGCTGTGCGGAGTCATAGCGGTAGAAGGCTTGCCGGTTTTCCCGGGATTCGAAACGATGACGCCAGCGCAGCGGAGTGCGGCCGCCGCGCAGATGGCCGGTCAGATTTCCAACGCTACCCATGACCAATTCCTGAGCGCCATGAAAGCGTATGTGATGCCGGGGATGGTCACCGACAAAGCGACCGCGGATTGGGTTGCGGTTCTCAGCGCAAAGAGCGATCCATCCGCGGCCGCTCAATACTTGCTGGAAGACGCGAGTTCCGACACGCGTCCCGAACTCAGCAAAATCAGCGCGCCGGTTCTTGAGATAGCGCCGTTCGATGCGACCGTCGACGGGCGGCCGCCCATAAGCCTGGCTAATGCCGCCGCCAAGCAGACCTATTACGCCGCCCTACTGAAGAACGATCCGACCGCCAAAGTCGAGATGATCGGCGGCTACCGACATTTCGTCATGTACGATCAGCCGGAAAAACTCGATGCGGCGATCTCGGCCTTCTTACAAACGCACCCTTAGCGTTCGGCCTGCGGCTGATCCGCGCGCCGGGAGGTGCAACTACTCGGCGGCGGCAACCAGTTTAAGAGACTGATGACAGCTGCCGTCGCACTTCCCTTCACGCGCGAGGTCGAACGCGAAACCGCTCCGTTATACGAGCGCGTCTCACGGCTGATTCCGGCTGTCGAGTGGCCGATCTTCGCGCCCTACGTCGCCGCCATCAATCGCCTCAAGCGCGAGCGCAATGCGGTGATTCTGGCCCACAACTATCAAGTGCCCGAGATTTTCCACTGCGTGGCCGATATCGTCGGCGACTCGCTGGGGTTGGCACTTGAGGCGGCCAACACGGATGCGGATGTGATCGTGCTGTGCGGCGTCCATTTTATGGCCGAGACCGCAAAACTGGTCAATCCGACCAAGACGGTGCTGGTACCCGACCTCAAAGCCGGCTGTTCGCTCGCCGACTCGATCACCGCTGCCGACGTGCGCTTGCTGCGCGAACGCTACCCGGGTGTGCCGGTCGTCACGTATGTGAACACCTCGGCCGACGTCAAAGCCGAGTCGGATATCTGCGTAACCTCGGGCAACGCAGTGAAGATCGTCGAGGCACTCGGAGTCCCTCGAGTCATCTTCTTGCCCGATGAATATCTTGCCAAATATGTGGCGTCGAAAACGAAGGTCGAGATCATCGCGTGGAAGGGTCACTGCGAAGTTCACGAGCGTTTTACCGCGCAAGACATCCGCGGTTTTCGCGAGGGCGATCCGCATTTGATCGTGTTGGCCCATCCGGAGTGTCCGCCCGACGTTCTGGCCGAGGCCGATTATGTTGGGTCGACGCAGGGCATGATCGATTATGTGGCCGGAGTGAGCAGGCAACCGACGACCGCTCGGGTCGTGATGATTACTGAATGTTCGATGGCCGACAACGTCGCAATCAACTATCCCAGTGTCGACTTCATTCGGCCGTGCAATCTTTGCCCGCACATGAAGCGCAACACTTTGCCGAAGATTTTGCACTCGTTAGAGGCGATGCAATACGAGATCACGATCGATCCGTCGGTGGCAGAGCGCGCCCACGCAGCCGTCGAGCGGATGCTCGATTACAGTCGCGCTAGCTGATCGTGCGGGTGCAACGAAGCGATGTCGTGATCGTCGGAGCCGGCATAGCCGGCTTAATGGCAGCGCTCAAACTTGCACCCCTTAGCGTATGCGTGATCTGCAAAACCAAACTCGGCAGCGGTTCGGCGACCGATTGGGCCCAGGGTGGAATCGCCGCGGCGGTCGGTGCTGACGATTCACCCGCCTTGCACAAGCTGGATACTCAGCGCGCGGGAGCCGGTCTTGCAGATGAAACGATCGTCGAAATTCTTACTCGCGATGCGCCCGCGCGAATTGAAGAACTGCTCGAGCTAGGCGCAACGTTCGACCGCACGGCTCGGGGCGAACTTGCACTCGGACGCGAGGCCGCCCACAACCGGCGGCGGATCGTGCGCGCCGGCGGCGATGCGACCGGCCACGAGATTCTTAAAACGCTGATTGCCGCTGCAATCCTCATGAAGAACATCACGATCGTTGAGGATGTGAGCGTCGACGATTTGATTCTCGCAGACGGCCTTGTTTGCGGCGTCTACGCGCACGCTAACGCCGACAATCAGGCGCGCGCGTACCTCGGGCGCGCGACCATTTTCGCGACCGGCGGAATCGGCCGCCTCTACAAATACACCACCAATCCGATCGAGGCTACGGGCGATGGGATCGCGATTGCGGCGCGCGCCGGAGCGGTGCTTGCAGACATGGAGTTCGTCCAATTCCATCCAACGGCGCTTGCGATCGGACGCGATCCGATGCCGCTGATTACCGAAGCGCTCCGCGGCGAGGGCGCTACGCTGGTAAACGATCGCAACCAGCGATTCATGCTCGACGTTCACCCGGATGCCGAACTTGCCTCACGCGATAT
>JBDTCU010000273.1:0-8903 GCA_039923415.1 Vulcanimicrobiaceae bacterium | reverse complement strand
GACCCCGGAACGCCCGAAGAGGTCACCCGCCGAACCTTCATGGCCAACGCCACGACCGTCATGAGCGGTCTGATCGGCCTAGGTCTAGCGATTCCGATCCTGGGATCGCTGGCTCCGCCGAAGAATGTGGCCGGCGGCACGTGGTCGCCGCTGGACCCGGCGGAGTTCAAGCAGCTGCAAACCGCCGCCGCAAGGCCGATCAAGCTATCGTTCACGCTGAAAACCAAAGACAGCTACCTGCCCGAAGAAGCGACCGCGCAGTACGTTTGGGGCATTAAAACCGAAACCGCAAACTTTGAAAAAGCGCGACCCGACCTCTTCGGCAAGAGTGGATCCGCGTTTCCCGTGATCAACATGGGCTTTGTGATTTTCAGCCCGATCTGCCCGCATCTGGGCTGCCGCTTCGATTGGAGCGCCGTTTCCAATAAGTTCCTGTGCCCGTGCCACGGCTCGCAATATACGCTCGATGGCACCCACGTCGCCGGCCCGGCACCGCGCGGGCTCGATCCGCTGCCGCTGCGCGAGCAGAGCGGAATGGCCGAGATCACATGGATCCGCTACGCTTCGAGCGTGCCCGATCGCGTTGTCGTTTCGTACCAAGCGTAAGGTTAGGAGAACAAAGCGATGCTAGGCTGGATCGACAAGCGCACTGGTTTTATCACGATGGCTCAGGAGTTCCTGACCGAGGACGTTCCGGGCGGTGCAAGTTATTGGTACGTCTTCGGAAGCGCGACACTGTTCGCAGTGATCGTCCAAATCGTTACCGGCATTTTCCTTACGTTCTTCTATGCCCCGTCGGCTTCGACCGCGTGGGAATCAACCAAAGCCATCTACGATAATCCATTCCAACACTACATGCTGAGCATCCATTATTGGGGTGCCTCGGCGATGATTGCGCTGGTCTTCCTGCATTTGCTGCAAGTCTTGATCTGGGGCGCCTATAAAGCGCCGCGCGAACTTCAATGGATCGTCGGCGTCATTCTTTTGCTCGTCACCTTGGCGTTGGGTCTCACCGGTTACCTGCTGCCGTGGGATATGAACGCCTATTTTGCTTCGCAGGTGTCGCTGAATATTACCGGCGGCGCACCGGTGCTCGGACCGCTGCTGCAGAATATCGCGCAAGGCGGCGGCGTCATGGGCACCAATACCATCAATCGCTTCTTCGGTCTGCATGTCTGGTTAATGCCGGCGGCTCTGTTGGGACTGGTCGGCGCCCATCTTGCGATCTTCCGTCACAACGGCAGCGCCGGTCCGGTTGTTGAAGATCCGCGCGCTCTCAAGCCGGGACGGTTCTTCCCAAACCAGATTTTTATGGATACCGTGGTTTCGTTTCTAGTGTTCGTCGTGATCTTGTTCCTCGCCGCGTTTGCGCCGCCGTTCCTGGATGCCAAGGCCGATCCGAACGTCTTCTTCATCCCATATCCGGCTTGGTATTTCTTGTCGCTCTTTGGGCTGCTCAATTTAGTACCGCCCGAATTGGATCTCCTCGCGACGATTGGTATTCCTACGATCTTTATTTTGGTCGTCTTAGCGCTGCCGTGGCTGGATCGCAGCACCACCCGAAGCTACGGATCGCGTAAGCCGATTCTGTGGGGAACGTTCGTGGTCGTTTGCGTCATCGTCGGCTTGTCGATTTATTCGCAAATTTCGATCGTGGGTAAACAAGCTCAAGCGGCAACCACGCCGGTCGCACCCGCACCGGTCTCAGCCGCAGCGGTTCCGGGCGGCGGCGGCACTGTCGCTACCACGGCCAACGGCGGCTCCAAAGTCTACGCTCAAAACTGTTCAGGCTGTCACGGCGCGACCGGTCTAGGTCAACCCGGCGCAATCCCACCCTTGGCAAACAACCCATTCGTTGTGGGCGACCAGAATAAGGTCATCAGGGTTGTCCTCAACGGTTTACATGGCAATGTTGCCGTCAACGGCGCGAAATTCAACGGCGTCATGCCGGCCTGGAAAGCCTCGCTCAGCAACAGCGACGTCGCAAGCGTCATTACCTACATCCGCGGCTCACTGGGGACGAACAAAGCCGACGCCGTCAAAGAATCGGCGGTCGCCGCACTCAAGAAATAGTGTCTGCCGTCGATTTCATGGCGTCGTGACGTAGTCGTTGCTTGCGTTGAAATCACCCCGGCCGGCTGGGAGCAGATCCAGCACATGCCACGTCGGCGAGAGCAGATCGATGCCGCGGAGTCCGCCGTCGCTCATCTGCGCCTGCCCGGTGTACACGTGATGGATTCCCGAGGCTTTTTTCTCAAATACGAGGATCGTCGGCTGCGGATTACCTTCTGAATCTTCGGCGCCGGTATCTCTTGCGAACGATGCATCCTTATCGGCAAGTACGCGCAAGCGCCTCCATCCACGGAACTTTTTCCAATCGCGTAAGGCCGGCACGGGTGCAAGCGAGGCGACGACGACGTTTGCATTCTGTTTTACGTGTTGAGCCGCAGCATCGAGCCCATCCACCCACATGGAGCACATCGGACAGAATTCCTTGTCGTCTTGATAGTACATGAGATGATAGATCACGAGATACGGCTTCCCGTTTGCAAAAAGCTCAGAGAGACGCACCTCGCGATTGCCGTCGAAAAACACGTAGTCCGTGACCGCGGGCCCCTCCGGCAGAGCACGGCGCAATGCTGCAACACGTTCCCGGTGATCGCGCAGTTCGATCTCCGCCGCATCGAGTTTTTTGCGCGCGTCCGTGTAGCCGCTTGTTGCGCCCGGCATGGTGACGGCGATCTCCTTTATCATCGCGCCGGCTCCAGATACGCAGTGAGTGAACCGAGGATCTGATTCCAGCCTTCGGTGTGGCGGTCGCGCGATTCAGCACTCGCAAGGTTTTCATGCGTCAAGACGACTTCCGTCTCTTCACCGAGATCGTTGAACTCAATGGTCAGCAGCGTCTCGTGCTCTTCTTGGGGAGTATCTTCTTCCCATATCCATGTATATGACAATTTCTCAGGAGGCGTAATTTCCCGGTACACGCCCTTTGCAATATAGGTTTCACCGCTAGGCTGCAGCATGGCCAGCCGGAATGCGCCGCCCACCCGTAAATCCACACTGTATTCCGCGACGCTCATGCCTTCAGGCGCATGCCAGGCCATCAGTTCATTTTTGTCGGTCCACGCTTTCCACACGCGGTCACGCTTGGCGTTGTAGGTGCGGCATAGCACGAGCCGCTCACCGGTGTTCGTTGAGGTATTGCTCATTTTTTCTTCTCCAAAAAGCGATCGAGGTTATCAAGAACGGAGTTCCAGTGGCGTTCGTGCCGCACGAACCACGCGGATGCGGAACGAATTGCCTTTGGATCGACGGCACAATGGTGTTCGCGGCCCACGATCTCGCGCGTAAGAATGCCGCAACCCTCAAGCACCTTGAGGTGCTTTGAAACGGCCGGACGTGACATTTGAAATCCGGCGGCGATCTCGTTAACGGTTAAGCGGCGGCGAGCCAACTTCTCGACGATACGTCGCCGGGTCGGATCGGCCAGTGCAGAAAAGACGGAGTCGAGGTTTGCTTTATGTGTAACCATCTGGTTACACATTTATACACCTTCGCTCAACCCGAGTCAAGGGGGCGCCGACCTTGCCGTTTGAGGTCTGGTCTGATAGACTAGACCTTGTGAAAGCGGTAAACCTCTATGAGGCTAAAACACAACTTTCAAAATTGACGGCTGCGGCTATCGCGGGCGAAGATATCGTCATTGCGAAAAACGGCAAACCATTGGTGCGCCTGGTTCCGGTACAGGTACGCAAGCGCTCCGATGCATTCGGAACAGACCGCGGTGCTGTAACGATAGCACCCGACTTCGATGAAACACCCGCCGATTTCAAGGACTACACGGCGTGAAGCTGCTTTTGGACACAAATGTGTTCTTGCATCTAGCGGCGGAGCCGGAGAGAATCAGCAAAAAGGTGCGAAACTCGATCGATGATGCCGAACTGGTTTTTCTTTCCGCTGCGTCAGCATGGGAGATCGCAATTAAGGTCTCAATCGGAAAACTCGAACTTCCGGCACCGGCGGGCGAGTACACGCGAAGCCGGATGGAACGCTTGCAAATTGGACCGCTTGAGATTACCCACGCGCACGCCTCCGCCGTGGAAACCTTGGTCTTCCACCACCGTGACCCATTCGATCGCTTAATCGTCGTGCAAGCGCGACTTGAGGGTTTGCTCCTGGTTACTACAAACAACGTTCTGGCCCGCTACGGCCCGTCACTCATCAGCCGCTAACCCTTGCAGCCGGGGCCGTCGATGAGGTAGAGCGCGTCGTGACCGCGGGTCGCAATCAATTCGCGGCGCCGGCCGAAACTGCGTTGATCGGCATGCTGCCTGGATGTGACGATGAAGATACGGGCGGCGCCGCAAATGACATCGCGCGCCGGTTGCTGGGTGTCGCCGGGGTGCACGACCGCACTTGGAACCGCAAGGGTGTGCACGGTCGGCTGGGTATAAAACGTGAGCGCGTTTCCGCCGGAGACACCTTCGATTGCAACAGCATCGCCCGAAACGCGCATTCGCTGAATGACCGACGCCAGATACGGAACCGGTTTGAACTGCTCGGCTCGCGGCAGCGAAATGATCGCGAGCGCCAAGACACTGCTCAAACTGGCAAGACCGAGCATGTACGGCGCAACGCTTATCGTGCTCCGCCGAACAACCAGCAGTGCGGTTAACAGCGATCCGATAAAGATCGCGGCTCCGGCGGCGATCAAATCTCGCGACGCGCTCGAGGCGTCGGCGGCGAGTCGATTATCGTGCACGAAGGCCCAAATCGCAAATGCCAACATGCCGATGGTTACCGGCACGACCGCGGCCGAAATCAGCATCGAGCGACGGCGCCCGCTGAGCACCACCGATTCGAAATACAACGCCACCAACAGCGCTAAACCCGGTAATTCCAGCGCGATGTAGTTCGGCAATTTGGTTTTTGCGAAGCTGAAAAAAATGAACGGCACGACGATCCAGCAGAACGCCAAACGAAGGACCGGCTCGATCGTTGCGTCAGCCCCGCTCGCCTTCAAACGCCTAATTCCGTACATGACGGAAGCTGGAAAGAACGCGATCCAGGGAAAAAATCCCAGGATCAGCACCGGCACGTAGTACCAAAACGGCCCGGCTTGGTTCTCAATCGTTCCGGTGTAGCGACCGAAGGTGTAGTGCC
This sequence comes from Vulcanimicrobiaceae bacterium, assembly GCA_039923415.1. Taxonomy (GTDB): domain Bacteria; phylum Vulcanimicrobiota; class Vulcanimicrobiia; order Vulcanimicrobiales; family Vulcanimicrobiaceae; genus JALYVT01. The sequence continues at coordinate 3,737 of JBDTCU010000273.1, read as the reverse complement.
CAAGGAGTTCGATCACCGCACCGACTCCGGTTCTCGCGGTCAGCGCAACGAACCAGGGAAGCGTAATCGCGGCAAACAGAAGAATGCCGAACACCCACCCGCGCCATGACGGCAGCCGGGTCGACTCCACTCGACTATTCCAAAAATAAAAAGGAACGATAATCAGCAACGCTACCACCAGCGCGACCGGACCTTTGGTCAGGCAACCCAGCGCGGCAGCGATCCAACCGAAGACAAAGTACCGATCCCGGCCGGTCTGCAAACCTCGAAACCACCAGAAAACGCTCAGTGCGACGGCAAGATCGAGCATCGCGTCCATGATCGCGAGCCGTCCTACAATTGCCTGCATCAGGCTGGTCGAGAGAATTACGGTCGCGTAGATCCCCGCGCGCGAACCGACTTGCCGTGCTACGGCGTACCCGGTGATTGCGCCCATCGCAATGGTCGCCAGGGCCGACGGAAGTCGCATCGCAAACGATCCAACCGAGAAAAGCTTGGCGAAAGCCGCCGCTATCCAGAAATAGAGCGGCGGCTGAATGAACCAAGCCGCTCCATTAAGATGCATGACGATCCAGTCGTGAAAGAACAGAATCTCGCGCGCCACCTCGCCATAGGCGGTCTCGCTGTTATCCCAGAGCGTCCCGTTGGCGAGCCCGGGCAGCGTAATGAGCGCGGCGAAGGCCGCACCGATAAGGGCCGCCCGCGCGGGTTTATGCATTGCGCGAGGTTTGGGCACGAAAACTGCCAAGTCATCCCAAGCATCCATGTCGCTCCCTATCAATCTTCATTTCGACGGTCGCCTTGCGCTGATCGTTGGCGGCGGTTCGGTCGCCTATCGCAAAGCCGCAGCTCTTGCACAAGCCGGGGCTCGCTTGCGCGTCGTCAGCCCGGCGTTCGTCCCGGAATTGCAAGAGTTTCTAACGCTGCGCGATGATGAGTCGCACCGGCGCGTTTACGAAACCGCCGATTTGGATCGGGTCGCGCTTGCGATCGCTGCCACCGATGACGATGCAGTAAATCGGCAAGTTGTTGAGGACGCGCGCGCCCAGTCGGTACTCTGTTGCGATGCGGTCGATCCGCAGCGCGGCGATTTCTCCATGCCGGCGGTCGTACGTTTCGATACCTTGACCTTCGGCATCGATACCGGGGCGGCGGCTCCGGCGTTTTCGAAGCGAATCGCAGAAGAACTGCGAGAGCACTTCGGCGATGGATACGGTCCGGCCGCGCGAACGCTCGGCGGAATGCGCGACTACGTGAAAACGGTGCTGCCGCCGGCGGAGCGCTCCGCAGTCCTTCGAGTCCTTGCCGCGATGCCCGTTCAGATGCTGGCCAAACTCAATCCGGGCGACGCCGAGCACGAAGTCGACACGATGATCGAACGGCTGCGTGGTACCGAACCGGTGCCGTCCACGACTGCTGCGATCTGCGCTTCGCGTGCGAGCGCACTCGCGATGACCCAAAGCCGAATCGTGGCCGCGAAACTGGCGCGCAGCGGTATCGCCAGCACCATTTTGAACATCACGACTACTGGCGACCGGATTGTAGATCGCCCGCTTGCGGCGATCGGCGCCGAGAGTCTGTTTGTGAAAGAGTTGGAGTTAGCGCTGCGTGACCGGCGCGCCGATTATGCGGTCCATTCGTGCAAAGACCTGCCCAGCGAGCTCTCCGCCGACATGCAACTAGTCGCGATTTCGACGCGCGAAGATCCCCGAGATGCGTTCTGCAGCGAGCGCTACACCGATTTCTGGACGCTTCCGGCCGGAGCGCGAGTTGGAACCTCGAGTTTGCGCCGGCGCGCCCAACTGAGCGGGCTGCGCAGCGATTTGATCTACGATGATATTCGCGGAAACGTCGACACGCGTTTGCATAAGCTGCGCGACGGCAAGTACGATGCAATTGTTTTAGCGATGGCTGGACTCTTGCGGCTTGGTGTACGCGCTACAAATACGGTTGCATTTTCAACCGACCAGCTTATTCCGGCGGTTGCGCAAGGCGCACTCGCGGTTGAGATGCGCGTCGAGGAGTCCTCGCTGACGCAGACGCTTCGCGAGGCAATCAACGATTCGGCCTCTGAGTTGGCAGTTATCTGCGAGCGTACAGCGCTGCGCGAACTGCGGGGCGGCTGTCAGGCACCGATCGGTATTCACGCCCACTTTGAGGACGACATACTGTATGTGCGCGGGATTGTCTGTTCGCTCGATGGCGCGCAGCTCGTGAGCGAAACGCGGCAGGCTCCGGTTGCCGCAATCGGAGCCGCGCAGGCGCTGGGAACCGCAATCGCGCTGGCGCTCCTTGCATCCGGAGCCGGTGCCATCCTGAATGGCGCGCCCGGTGGAGAATAAGCTTGTCGTGCTGCCCAGAACCGAAGATCGCGTGAGCCGGATCGCCGCCGAACTGCGGGCGGCGGGCGTCGAGGTGATCGAATTGCGCTGCGATGAAGCCCCTTGGCGGCTGCTTGGCGAACGCATCCCGGATATGATCGTCTTTCCATCGAGCGGGTCGGTCGCTGCTGCCGCGCCGTATCTCGTGCACCTTCGGGAACGTTCGGCTCGACCCGGGGTCGCGGCCATCGGCCCAGCCAGCGCGGCCGCAGCCAGAACGGCAGGATTCGAACCCGATGTGATCGCCGCGCGGCCGAGCATCGATGCGCTGCTCCTGGCCGTGTGCGAACACTTGGAGCGCGCATGATTCGTCCCCGGCGCCTGCGTTCGACGCCCGCGATTCGCGCGCTCGTGCGCGAACATCACGTGCGAGTCGACCAGTTGGTTCAGCCGCTCTTTATCGTCGAGAATCCGGCCAACGCCGGCGAGATATCTTCAATGCCCGGCATTCACCGCTATACGACTCAGGGAGCCGTCGACGAAGCCCAAGTGCTGTTTGCGCTCGGCATTAAAGCGGTCTTACTCTTCGGCATACCCGAGCACAAAGATCCGATCGGCAGCAGCAACTACGATCCTAACGGAATCGTACAGCAAGCCATTCGTGCGCTGAAGGCGGCCCTGCCGGATTTGCTGGTTATCGCCGATCTTTGCAGCTGCGAATACACCGATCACGGACACTGCGGCATCATCGACGAACGCGGCGACGTCGACAACGATAAGTCGGTCGAACTGCTGGTGAAGGCCGCGCTAACCTACGCGCGCAGTGGGGTCGACATCATCGCGCCATCGGATATGATGGATGGCCGCGTCGGCGCCATTCGTTCGGCACTCGACGGTGCCGGGTTTTCCAACATCAGCATCATGGCCTATTCGGCGAAGTATGCGTCGGCATTCTATGGACCGTTTCGGGAGGCCGCCGACTCGACGCCGGCATTCGGCGATCGCCGCAGTTATCAAATGGATCCGCCAAACGAACGCGAGGCGGTGCGTGAGATCGCGCTCGATGTCGATGAGGGCGCCGATATCGTGATGATCAAACCTGGGCTTCCGTATTTGGACATCGTTCGCGCCGCGCGCGAGTCTTTCGATCTGCCGATTGCGGTCTATAACGTCAGCGGTGAGTATTCAATGCTTAAAGCGGCGATCGCGAACGGCTGGCTCGACGGAGAACGAGCGATCGATGAAATGCTGGTGAGTTTCGTGCGCGCCGGTGCCGACATCATCATTACGTATTTTGCGAAAGACTATGCAGCTCGCAGCAAATAGCGTAGCGATCGTCATTTTGGTCGGCGGTGAGGCGACTAGGCTGCCGCACAAACTGCATAGCGATGCGGGCGGCGGAATACCATTGATCGT
>JBDTCU010000272.1:0-3951 GCA_039923415.1 Vulcanimicrobiaceae bacterium | reverse complement strand
GAAGACCAGCCGCCGATCCGGCGATTTCGGAGAGCTCGCCGCCAATCTCGGCGACAGCTTGCAGACTTGCTGCAGCGCTGCCGAGTGCGTCGTTGGCGCTATGCTCATCCTCCGCTAGTGCGTCGTGGGCGGTTCGGAGTGCAAGCGCAATCTTCTCCACATTATCGAGATACCGGCGACGTTCGCGCAGCCGTTCGTCTTCTCCGACCTGAGGCGCGACTGACTCTATTTCCTTCAATCCAGCCTGCGCGAGCTCGAGTTCTTCCTGAGCGCGACGCGCATCTTGCGAGATCGTTTTCAATCGTTCCAAGAGTGCTTGAACGCTGGCGTAATCTTGCGCTACTGCCGCGCGCGCAGCCAGCGCCGGCGGCCCGGCAAACCGATCGAGCAACTCGACATGGTAGCTGGGCGCTAGCAAGCGCTGAGCCTCGTGCTGCCCGATCATATCGGCGATTGCGGGTGCGACCTCGCGCACATATCCGGCGGTGGTTGCCCGGCCGTTCAAACGGATGACGGATTTTCCGGATGCGTTCATTTCGCGAGAAAGCACCGCACCCTCACCCGCATCGAGTTCGAATCCGGCCTCGTTTAGCTGCTCGCGAAACCCCGAATCGGCATCGAATTCCAAGGTCACAATTGCGCGTGAATAGCCGCGTTGAACGACATCAGCGCTTGCTCGTTCTCCCAGGACGAATCCGATAGCACCCAGCACCATCGTTTTTCCCGATCCCGTCTCACCCGTGAAGATAGTTGCCCCATCGGCAAAAGCAATCTCAGCGCGCCCGATCAAACCATAGTGTTCGATCGACAGCCGACGGAGCATCAGCGCGCGGCCACTAACGAAGGTTCGCTTTGATCGAGACGCCCCAACGCATCTTCTCTTCCAAACGTGAAAAGAAGTTCAGGCGCTCGGTTCGCGCAAACCGAACCAAGTGCGGATGACGCGCAATCACGACGCTGGCGCCGGGCGCGAGGTCGGTCACCGCGTGACCATCGGCTTCAAGATTTGCGTGAACGATCTCGGAATCGACCGTGATGGTGATCCGCGAACTAATTGGGACGATCAACGGCCGCGAAAAGAGCGTGTGCGGCAGCAGCGGGGCAATTCCAAACGCCTCAACTTGCGGTGAGATAATAGCACCGCCCGCAGAAAGAAAGTAGGCGGTCGAACCGGTCGGCGTGGCCACGCAGATCCCGTCGGCCGGAATGTGGGCGGCCTGTTCGTCGTTGAGCGCCAGCCCGAACGGAACGATTCGTGAGACGGCGCCCTTCCGCACTACCACATCGTTGAGTGCGAAGAAGGTCTTCCCATCGTACTCGGCTTGCAACGCAACCCGTTCTTCGATCTGCAGACCGCGTTCCAGTAACTGCGGAAGCTGATCGATCCGCGGATCGTCCTCGTCGAACTCCGTAAGAAATCCAAGCCGCCCCGTATTGATGCCGAGTAGTGGAACATCATCTGCGACGGCCACCCTAGCTGCGCGCAGCAGCGTGCCGTCGCCGCCGATTGTGACCAGCAGCGCCGCATCCCGCACATTGGCGCCATTGGTTGGAATCTTCAGATGCTGATCGCACCCCGGGCAGAGCGCGATCTCGTAGTCGCGCGAGCGAAAGTCGGCGGCGACCCGCTCGGCGATCGCGCGAGCATTCTCTCGATCGACATCGACATAAAATGCGATTACGCGCTTCTTCACTGTAAGCTGATTCATGAAGCGACCACTGCGTCGATCGTCGCATCATCGAGCACCGTCCGGCCGCGTCGAACCTGCATCAAGAACTCGCGATTCCCGGCCGGACCGAGCAACGGAGAGGCGACCAGAGCCAGCGCGCCAAGACCCAGGGGTTCCATAGCATCCCGGACTTCGCGCAGGATAGCCCGATGCACCTCGGGATCGCGCACAACTCCGCCGCTGCTCAGTCGCTCGCGCCCGGCTTCGAACTGGGGTTTTACCAGGGCCACGACCTCGCCCGCCGAGCAAAGATACCCGACCGCCCGCGCCAGAATCGTTCGCAGCGAAATGAACGACGTATCGATAGCGATCAGATCGAAGCCGTTCGGAAACGCATCGTCCGGGAGATGTCTGAAATTGGTGCGCTCCACAACAGTGACACGAGGATCGTTTCGCAGCTTCCAATCCAGTTGGCCGTACCCGACATCAACCGCGGTCACATGGGCCGCGCCGCCTGAGAGCAGACAATCGGTAAATCCGCCGGTCGACGCACCAATATCTAATGTTTGCAGTCCGGTGGGATCGATCCCAAATACATCGAGCGCGTGCGCCAGTTTTTCGCCGCCGCGACTTACAAACGGACGCGGTCGCTCGATTTCTATCTGCGCTTCGGGGCGAACGCTAGCACCCGGCTTGGTAGCAGGCGTGCCGTTCACGCGCACGCGGCCTTCCATAATCAAACTACGCGCCTGCGATTTGGAGATGCCCGCGTTACCTGCAACCAGCGCATCGAGCCGTTCGCCGCTCACGGTTAATCTATTCGTTCGAAGCGTCTGAATATCTCGACAGCAAAACGCTGAGATACACCACCGTGGTTGCTCTCTATGACATTCCGCAGCTCAACCCAATCGTTGGGTCTTCCTCGCTCAAGAATGTTGGTAATCGCGGCAGGCGTTAAGCCCACATCGTCAACGAGATGGCGGTGCTTCATCGCTCAATTATATCACAGGTACATGCGCTGAGCCTGTTCAAATCACCGGTTGGCCCGCATCGTATGCCGCGTCGCGCGATCCCGTGGCATTCCACTTATTACGCACCTAATCGACAGTGGTAAATGCTCCCGGATACGCCACCACAGCTGCCACCCCTGCGAGGGCGTGAGGAACAAGCTCCAGCGCCATCCAGTGCCGCCCGGCGTAGCGAGAGGTCAGCCCCGACGTAAGCGCCGACGAAAAACCGAAACGTTGGTAATACTGGGGGTCGCCCAAAACGATTGCGGCGTCAACGGAACGCCTTCTACAGAGATTCAATCCCGCGCTGATGAGTTTCGTACCGATTCCCAGTCTCTGATAGGGCGGAAGGACCGCCGCGGGAGCTAGCGCGACGGCGACGGTCGCACCCGGCTCGATGGACAGCGCGCTAAAAACGACGTTACCGATGATAGCATCGTTCATCTCTGCCACCATCGAAACGACGATCAAGCCATTATCGCGCAGTCGCTCTACGAGTGCGGCTTCGGCGCTTCTGCCGAACGCAGCCTGGTGGACGACTCCGATCGCGTCGTAGTCACGCCGCATTTCTTCGCGAGTACTTAACATCGGAGTTCGGATCATCGCTACCAGTATCGCCTTGCGCTTTGGCGAGCATTACACCCATATTCGCGGTGCTTCATCCTGTAATTATATCACAGGACATGCGCTGAACACGTTCAGATCGCCAGTGACTCGCATCGATGTGGCGCGCCGTGGCATTCCTAGTGAATCGCGCATTTGGAGGGATTGGAGCGTTGCTCGGGCGTTTCGATGGTATCGACCGTCAGCCTGATACCCTGTGCGGCTCCGGGTTCGATTCCCGGACGCTCCAGCCGAAGCGACTCCACCGTTGCGGGAGCGTTCTCGGTGTGGTATGTTTAGGGTGGTATCAGGCTGGCAACACATCGAAGCGCATGAGGCGCCGCACTAATGCGGCGCCTCATCACTTATCGGTGGTAGTACGGGCCGTCATCACGAATTAGCTCGATGCGATTGCCGAAAGGATCGGCGATGTAACAATGCTCTTTGCCCGCAAACGGTAACGGGTCCGGCGTTACCGATATTCCATGGGCGGGATGAGTTTTTGTTGCGCGAGCAAACGATGGATCGATGCCCAGATGAATATTCACCGTTCCGCTGCGGAGCCACGCCCCGCCGCGTCGGACCAATTCCTCTGGCTTGGGTATCTCCTGAAATCCAAGCACCTCGACATAGAATGTTCGCGCTTCATCTTCTTTGCCTGCGGGTAC
>JBDTCU010000271.1:0-4740 GCA_039923415.1 Vulcanimicrobiaceae bacterium | reverse complement strand
TGCGCGCCGAGCCGGCGCTGAAGTAACGATTCTAGAACAGGGACCGAGCCCGCTGATTGGTTTTGACGCGTCGCTTGTGGACCGTTTGGTAGCGCTCGGAGCCGGGATTGGGATCGCGGTGCGTGCGAATACCGATGTGGTCGGCGTACAGAAGATGGAATTGGGATTCGAGATTAGACTTTCCGAACTCGGGGCAGCGCAAAAGCTGGTCGCGGATCTCGTCGTTCACGGTGCGGGTCGGATTCCCGATGTAGCTGAGCTGGGGCTTGACCTTGCAAACATAGAGATCGGGGATCGCGGAATTGCAGTTAACGAATATCTTCAAAGTACAAGCAATCCGGCGGTGTATGCGGCGGGTGATTGCGTACGTGCCGGCGGTTTGCCGTTAACGCCGGTTGCAGGCCTAGAGGGTGAGACTGCGGGTAGGAATGTTACCGCCGGAAACACCGCAACGCTGGATTTCAGCGGGTTGGCGAGCATCGTCTACACGCTCCCGTCCCTTGCGTCCGTCGGACTGAGTGAAGAGCAGGCGAAAAAGAAAGGGATTTCCTTCAAGACGCATGCCGGCGATGCAACGACATGGTATTCATCGCGCCATGTTAACGCGGCGGCGGCGTGTTACAAAGTACTCGTTGACGATCGCGACAATATTGTTGGCGCGCACTTTCTCGGACCTAACGTGGAGGAGCTTGTTAACCTGTTCTCACTTGCGGTACGGGCGAAGATACCCGGCAGCGTCATGAAAGAAGTGCTGTACGCTTGGCCAACGACCGCCTCAGATATGGAGTATATGCTCGACTAGATGCCGCTTCTGGGTCGCGTCTGCGTTCACGATTTCGACGCTTCGTCCCATTTCGCCAGCGTGGAATAGCCTTCGAACGTGCTTGTGAAAAAGTCGCGAAGTGCGTCGCGAGGCGATTCCGAGTTCCGAACGTCTTCGTACCGAAGAACGAACTCACCCATCTGAGCGCTCCAAAATGCGGAGCTTGGGCGAACCGCGATCTGCTCGGAGCCAAGGAGCTTTGGAAATGCATAACACCAGAATGCAGGTTCGGGGAAGCGGTCGTCTCCGGGCCAAAAACCCACGCAGATTTCCTCTGCGTCCATCGCATTTTTGGTGATGATGTCATTTCCCGGCGCGCTGGCGGGTCGGCCTGAAAAACGTGCGTACGCTAGGTCGAAGGTGCCAAAAAAGAACTGAACCTGCGTATGCCTGTGCCGAAATGGCGCACGATGCTCTTTTATTGCGGCATCCGCCTGCACCAGAATCCGGCCGAAGCGATTGACGGATTCCGGTTCGTACGATGCGTGAGTGGTGTCTTGCGTGAATCTGATCGGGTTGGACACTTCGACCGGCATCGTCCACAACCGAACCTCGATCTGCATTGCGCGCAATGCTGCCATCAGCAGTCGATAAAATTCAGCGACGCTCCGCGGGAGCAGCGCGATCGATTGTATCTGACCGTCACTCGCCGCAATGTCGAGTTTATGTCCGACGAAGTCAAAATCAATTTGAAACGAGCGCTCCCGAAACGGAACCGGACCGGTAGTTAGGCCGCGCGGGGTAACATACATTGCAACCTGCGCCCATTCGGGTTCGGCCGGCGCGAGCGCGAGACGGATCTTTCCCACGATCTGAGAGTACATATGCAACGTGTCGCACGTTTCTCGCCAGGCGGTTAGCGGAAGGGCCGGCCATGCATCGAAATCGTTCACTGCATCCACCTCCAGGACGTAGCATACCAGGAAACCGAGGCAAAGAGTATGATGCGAACGATGCCGCCGCAAGCGCCAGCGATTTCTCGGCGCGTTAGTGCTCTGCGAAGCCAGGCGGCGCAGCCCGATGCCCTGGCGAATTGATGTGGAGGCCAGCGTCGACCTTGCCGGACGCTCTGGACGAATTGGATTGCGCACGAGCAGGCGCATTGAGGCTCGGCATTCGCCTTAGCAATAGCTTCCCTAGATTGTTGGCAGGGGCCATGAAAATCGGCATCCGTGATGGTGCGCCGAGAAATAGAGCATCCGAGCCGGCATGCCGCCCGATTCGCTGGATTGTCGGCACGGAACATCGACGCCCGTCAGCGACCGGCGCCTTGCGGACTTTGCGCATCTTTCCGCCCAACTCGCGGTAAGGGCAGCCGATTGATTTGGTAGCCGCAACGGGAATCGAACACCTACGGAACGTTCATCACGTTCGAGAGTTTTCATGGTTGCTGCTAATTACTCAGTCCTTGCTTCCGGTAATGCCCGCTTCAAACCGTAGCACCTTACCGGCGTGGTTGGGGTTCGGTGTCGGGTGCGAGAGCGAAAAGCGCCGTGCGAAGTCCTGCGTATCGGGTGGCGCCGAGGTCTTTTCGCAAACGGCGCTCAAGTGCGGCGTTAAAGTTGCTTACCAACTGCAACACTTCGCGGGCGCGCGCGGTCGGCACGATGAGTTTGGCGCGTCGGTCTTTCGGATCGGCGCTACGCGTCACGTAGCCGGTTGTTTCAAGCTCGTCAATCATCTCGCCGATGGCCGCTTTCGAAACGCCCGCTCGTTGCGCGATATCGGTGGCACGGCTTCCCCCTAGGTCGATATTTCCGAACAAGGCTCCGTGCTTTGGGCGGATCGTATCGTGCCCGGCGCGCCGTAAAGCAGCGACCAACTCGCGCGCCGTCAACTGGTAAGCGGCAAGCAGCAACGACTGCGTAGAGACCTCCTGCGGCTTTGACTTCTTCAACTTAGTATAGTATCATTACTATATAGTTCCCTTACTAAAACCACCTTTTTCGAAAATTCCGCGGCGCGTCCTGCCGGCAAGGAGCTGTGTTTTGAAAAAATACACGTTGTTTTTTCCTCTCTTTTGTATCGTCTTTAATGGCTGCAGCGGCGCAGTAACGCAACCCGTCATCGCCGCGCAAACGTGGCAAGTGGGAGCCGGGGGTTCGGCACAAGCCGAAGCGCTCCAGGCATTGGATTTTTATCCCAATGCTATAACCATCAATGAAGGCGACGCGATCTCGTGGACCGACACAGCCGCAGAGCCGCATACGATCTCCATTCCGCCGGCCGGCCAAGCGCCGCCGCCCGGGCCGCCGCAGCCGCCGGTCGGCCCGGGTTCGTTCGACGGCACAACCTACGTGAGTTCGGGCTTCATGCGAACGGGCGTACCGTTTACCGTCATCTTCACCAAAGCCGGAACGTACAAATACTACTGCCTTATTCACCAACCGGAAATGATCGGCACGATCACCGTGCAGCCCAGCGGTTCGGCGCGTCCGAAAACCCAAGCCGACTATACCTCGGAAGGCCAAGCCGATTTAACCGTCGACATCGGCGCTGCCAACGCGTCGATCGCGACGTTTCCCTACGCCAGCGGGGGACCGCATCTCGCACTCGGGATCGCGCCGGGACTCGCCACCGGACCACCCTCGCAATCAACCGTGATGCGCTTCTTAAACGCCCCGCAACTTGGAACGCAGCCGTTACATTCCACGGTGGCCGTGGGCGGCACGCTCACCTGGACCAACCAATCCAACAACTCGCCGCATACCGTGTCGTTTCCGATCGCCGGGCAAACACCGGCGCCCGGTCCGCCCGACATTCCAGCGGCCGGCGGTTCGACCTACGACGGCACCGTGTTCACAAACTCCGGCGTCATTCCACCCGGACAAAGCTATAGTCTGACGTTCACGAAAGCCGGCACCTACACGTACTACTGCCTCTTCCATTCCGGCGAGGGCATGATCGGCACCGTAACCGTTCAGTAGCCCTGCTTTCATCCCGCATATGCGGGCGCCAGCATCAACGTTGGCGCTCGCTGCGGTGGCGCGACCTACGGGACGCCATTGAAGCTGGTCATTTCCCGCAGTGGGATCTGCGCGTACAACCTTTTAGTGAGGCGCAAACGGACTCGTTTGATTTTGACGTTCTCGATTCGCACAAGCCCCTCCCCGAAGAACTGATACCGGTACAGCGCATCGGACGGGCGGTTCTCGACCGCAATCCGGTCGATTTTTTTGCCGAGGCCGAGCAAGGCAACAAAGCACGGTGCCCTAAGCGCTAAGCGCTCAGACCCAGCCGCCTCGCGCCGCAGGGGGCATCGTTTTCAGGCGCTCTGTCTCCTATCCCGTTCTCGCTACGGGGGGATTGGGGTTACAGCTTTCAAAACGAGGCCGCCCTCAGCCGGGCTGCATGGCGCGTTTCAAAACGAGGCCCCGGGTCGGGGAGCTGGGGTGCGAGGATCGGGGCTGTGGGGCTAGCAAGAGCGCGGCCTTCTTACTTCCGGACCCGCTTGACCGCAGATGAATGGACGCTTCTATCGGCCCCAATTAGAGTTCGGGGCAGCCAGCCGGAACCGGTCCGATTCGCGCACGGATTGATTGAAACGCCCGACCGCCCCGGCAGCGGCACCCGAGTGGGATGAAGAGGTACTAGGACGCTTGCTGAACCGATGAGGTGATTATTTTCCGCGATCTAATCGCGCCGACACTTTCTTTCCGCGGATGGTCGTTCCACGAAGTGCGTTGATGATTTCGGTAGCTTTGCGCGTCGGAACTTCTACGAGCGAAAACGTATCGGCGATATCAATTGCGCCGATCTCACGCGAGTCGAGCCGAGCTTCGTTCGCAATCGCCCCGACCAAGTCGGTCGGTCGAATTCCGAAGTTGCGGCCTAAGCCAACGTACAGCTTCGTCACGTCGGCGCTGCCGGCGTGCTTTTTGCCGGCGGTACGCTTGACTTCCTTCGGAACCAGAAAC
>JBDTCU010000270.1:0-5655 GCA_039923415.1 Vulcanimicrobiaceae bacterium | reverse complement strand
CACACGGTAGAGCGCATCGCTGCGCCACTGCGCGAAAGTCAGGTCGTCGGCCCAGCCGCGCAGCAGTATTTGATAAGCGTGGCTATGTCCGTTGATAAAGCCCGGAACAAGCGCAACGTCATCACCGAAGGTTTGCACCTCAACGCCGAGATGTGCGGCGCGCAGTTGCTCGAACGGCCCAACCGCCCTAAACTTTCCGTTCTCGATGACCAACCCAAAATCGCGCTCTTCTTTACCCTCGACTAGCGCGCGTACTGCTCGAACGATCCTGCTCACGCGGCTTTAACGCCGCCGCGCACCACGCACGTTGCGAGGTTGCCGCCGAACTGCCAGCCGAACTCGGCCGGCGATCCAAGTTGCAAGGCAACAAAATCGGCGAGCGCGCCGGCTTGTAGGACACCGGCATCGGCGCGCAACGATTGCGCCGCCGCACGCGTAACGCTGTAGAGCGCCTCGGCGGCCGAGAGCCCGAAGAGTTTGCGGCCGAAATATGCGACGGTCTGCAAATTGAAACAGGGAGACGTACCCGGATTGTAATCGCTGGCCAGGGCGACCCGTCCGCCTCGTTCGAGTAACTCCCGCACCGGAGCTTTATTCGGCAAATCCAGATAACCGATCGTCGTTGGGCAAGCAACCGTAACAATATTCCGATCGACGATCGCCGCGACATCTGACTCGTGAATACAGTTGCAGTGATCGACCGCATCGACGTCGAGCTCGACTGCCATTTCGGCAGCGGCTCCAAACGCCATTTCGTCACAATGCACGCGAAGGCGCAGGCCATGATCGCGACACGCCTGCAGATAACGGCGGGTTTGCTCCGGTGAAAAAAAGCCGGGTTCGCAAAACGCATCCGCGTAAACGGCGCCGTGCGCCTTCGCTACCGGAATGATGTGAGCGATCAGATAGTCGATGTAGGCGGCTTCCTTAGAAAACTCGGGCGGCAGCGCGTGCGCGCCCAAGAACGTCGCAATCAGTCGCGGAATATCGGGATCGTTCTTATGGAGATCGATCAGGTCAAGCAGCGCGACCTCACCGGGTTTATGCAGCGCATAGCCGGTTTTGGTTTCGAGGGTGGTCGTCCCGTGGGCGAGCATCAGCGCCAAGCGTTCGCGTATGTCGTGCCAGAAACGATCCGGATGTTCAACCAGGGCGTTGCGGGTTTGTTCGACTGTATGCAGCATCCCGAGCGGCGGCTTCTCGCCTCGCAGACGCGCGGCGAAATCGGGTTCGCGATCGCCGGCGTAAAGCGGGTGCGAATGGGCGTCAACAAATCCCGGCACCAGCACGTGATCGGGAAAATCCCAGATGTAGATTTCTTTCGCTGCCGAACTTGCAGCGGTGCCGGAGTGTAACTCGCGCTCGACCTCGAGCCGCGGGCCAATTGCTGCAACACGATCGCCTTGGAGCAGCATCGCGGCGTCGTCGATCTGCCCTAAACGCTCAAAGCTGATACCATTTTGGGGCGCGTCGGTAGTGCAAGTAACGATCGTCTTCGCGCGAACCAGGCGATCTACAGCCGCCAATCGATACCTTTTTCATCGGCGGTTTCAATCGCGATCTCGTATCCGGCATCGGCGTGGCGCACGACACCCATGCCGCAATCGGTTGCGAGCACGCACTCCAACCGTTCGCGTGAATCTTCGCTGCCGTCCGCGACAACAACCATCCCCGCATGCAGACTGTAGCCGATTCCGACCCCGCCGCCGTGATGAAATGAGACCCAATGCGCGCCTGCTGCTGTGTTTAGGAGCGCGTTGTGATCGGCCAATCGGCGATCGCATCGCTGCCGTCCTTCATCGACTCGGTCTCGCGATATGGCGAGGCGACGCTGCCGGTATCCAGATGATCGCGTCCAATCACAATCGGCGCCGAGAGTTCGCCGCTTGCGACCATTTCGTTGAACCGCAGACCGGCCTTGGCGCGGTCGCCGTAGCCGAGCCAGCAGATTCGCGCGGGCAAACCTTGAAAGGCAATGCGCTCGCGCGCCAATTCGAGCCAGCGCCGCAGATGCTCGTCTTGTGGAAAGAGCTTGAGCAGCTCGGCATCGCAGCGGTAGATGTCCGCCGGGTCGCCGGAGAGTGCGGCGAACCGGAATGGGCCGCTTCCTTTACAGAACAGCGGACGGATAAACGCCGGGACGAAGCCCGGAAAATCGAAAGCGCGCTGCACACCGGCGCGCTCGGCCATCGCTCGAATATTGTTGCCGTAGTCGAAAACGATGGCGCCCGCGTCCAAGAATTGCAGCATCCCGTTGACGTGCGCTGCCACGGTTTCTAGCGCGCGGCGTTCATATTCTTGCGGATCTCGTCCTCGCAAATCTGCTGCTTCTTCTAAACTCAGCCCGGCGGGCACGTAACCGTTGACCATGTCGTGAGCCGAGGTTTGGTCGGTTACCGCGTCGGGCCGGAAACCGGATGCAAACAATGCCGGAAACTCCACACCGGCGTTGCCTTCGTAGCCGATCGAAATTGCTTTGCCGGCCTTACGCGCGGCTTCAACCTCGCGCAGCGCATCTTCGCGCGAGTCGACAACCTTATCGAGATAGCGCAGTTCGCGGCGGCGTTCCAAACGGGTGCGGTCGACATCGATCACCAGCGCAACGCCTTCGTTCATCGTGATTGCCAGCGGTTGCGCTCCGCCCATCCCGCCGATCCCGGCCGTCAATGAAACGCGGCCCTTGAGCGACCCGCCGAAGTGCCGGCGCGCCAGCTCCGCAAACGTTTCATAGGTCCCCTGTAGGATGCCCTGAGTTCCGATGTAAATCCATGAGCCGGCGGTCATCTGCCCGTACATGATGAGGCCTTGTGCTTCCAGCTCGCGGAACACATCCCAATCGGCCCACTTCGGCACCAAGTTTGAATTCGCGATCAGCACGCGCGGCGCACGCGCATGGGTCTTCCAGACTGCGACCGGTTTACCGCTCTGGACGACCAGCGTCTCGTCGTTTTTCAGCCGTTGCAGACTGCGCACGATGGCGTCGAACGCTCCCCACGAACGGGCCGCGCGGCCGTTGCCGCCATAGACGACCAAATCGTCAGGTCGTTCGGCGACCTCCGGATCGAGATTGTTCATCAGCATCCGAAGGGCGGCTTCCTGCGGCCAGCCTAGGGTCGAAAGCTGATTTCCGCGCGCGGCCCGTACGGTACGCGGCCCTGAGAGTACAGTACTCATGCGTTCAAATCTCCTATCAGTGATTTTCCAATTGCCGCTTGCGCGGCTTCGACGAGCGCACCCGAGGCGATCAGTTCGCGAGCCGCGGCGATATCCGGATACGGGGCACGGTCGTCGGTCCAGGGCGCGATCGTCTTTCGCGCGACCTCGTAGGCGGCTGCAGTCCCGACGCCGGATTTGAGCGGTCGCCGGAAGTTGGTGGCACTGAGCGCGCCGAGCAATTCGCAGGCCAGCGAGCCTTCGACGTTGGTGAGGACGCGATCCAAATTGGTTGCCGCAGTCATTCCCATCGAGACATGATCTTCTTGACCGGCCGATGTAGGGATCGAATCGACGCTGTTCGGCCACGCCAAACCTTTGTTCTCGCTGACCAGTGCGGCCGAGGTGTATTGCACGATCATCAGTCCCGACTGCAGGCCGCTGCGACCCGTCAAAAAAAGCGGCAAGCCGCGTTCTTCGGCATTGAGCAGCAGATACAGCCGGCGTTCGCTGATCCCGGCCAGTTCGGCCAGTGCGATCTTCAGAATATCCGATGAGAGCGCAACCGGTTGGCCGTGAAAGTTGCCGCCGGTTAAAAACTCTTGATCGTCGGGAAATACCAACGGATTATCGGTGACCGAGATCGCTTCGATCTCGATAACCCGGCGCGCGTGCGCGGCCGCATCGCGAACCGCGCCGTGTACGACCGGAATACATCGGTACGAATACGGATCTTGAATTCGCCCGCATTCGCGATGCGATTCCATAATCTGCGAACCTTGCAGCAGCGCGCGCAGGTTGTCGGCGACGCGCTCTTGACCGGGATGCGGGCGCAGTGCATTGATCCGTCGATCGAAGACCCGATCGGTTCCAAGAAACGCTTCCAGCGACATTGCGCCGATCACATCGGCTGCCGCCATGAGGCCTTCCGCGCGCAAGAGCGCAAGCGAGGCGATCCCGGTCATCACTTCGGTGCCGTTAACGAGCGCCAAGCCTTCTTTCGCGCCGAGCACCAGCGGTTTCAAACCGGCAAGTTCGAGCGCTTTTGCGCTGGGCATCAGCGCACCGTGGTAGAAGGCTTCGCCCTCGCCAATCAGCGTCAGCGTCATGTGGGCAAGCGGCGCCAAATCGCCGCTCGCGCCGACCGACCCTTGGGCCGGCACCATCGGAGTGATCCCGTGATTGAGAATATCGATCAGCAGATCGAGCGTACTTTCGCGAATCCCCGAGTGCCCGGCTGCCAGCGAGTTCACGCGCAAGACACCTGCTGCTCGCACGAACGGAACCGCTAGCGCCGGCCCGGTTCCGGCAGCGTGGCTGCGTACCAGATTGAGCTGCAGCATGGCCGCATCTTCGGGAGCGACCGTAATATTTGCTAGCCGGCCGAAGCCGGTCGTGACGCCGTAGATAGCATCTCCATTCCCGAATTTTTCATCGACAAAGGCGCGCGCCTTGCGCACCCGCTCGCGCGCCGGTTCGCTGACCCCCAGGGGTGCGCCGTCGACCGCAATCGCGCGAATGATTTCTAAGGAGAGCTTCTTGCCGTCTAGCTGGATCGGAGTCAGAGGTACCGTGGTTGCCATACGGCCGTATTCCGGCCCGAGGCAAAGCGGTCATCCTAGAGTTGAGTCCGGCACTCTGCCGTGCCCGGTCTCCATGGGCTATGCCCAAGACGGCGACGCGCGCCTGGTCGCAGTCAGCCTGTACCCCCGCCCCGTTGGCGAACGGGTCCACCTGAATTGCGATATTGCCCGTCGGCGGAATTTTTGCGATAAGTGGCGCGGCGTGAGCAAGCATACAGTTGCATTGCGGCAGCGACCGGATCCAATGCGGCCGTTAGACTTCGAATTGTGACCGGAAGCTTTATGGGTAGTGTCATCAGCGTGGTGAAGCGCACTCAGTGTACAGCCGTTTCTCGTCTGCGATCGCACGGATGCTTGAGCGTAGCTCCGAGAGCGCAATGTGGCGAAACGCAGACTCCTGGACTATGCGGCTACGCAGCACCTCTTGTGCCAATTTGATATCGCGGAGGTAACGGCTGCAACTGCCCTCGTCATAACGCGCTGCCAACGTGTAGAGTTCATATGCCCCAATGGCATTTGATGCGCGCGCACGCTCGTTCGTTTCTGAGCGCTCAAGAGCGCAGCGCAAAAATTTACGCGCATAGTAACGGGCCAGATCTGAGGCCTGCGACGAGGAATTAAATCGCGCCTTAACGTCCGCCTTTTCCACGATTCCCTGAATGGGCTCAAGGGCCCCACAATCAATCAATCCCCGCGTGAGCGTCCCAGTCGGAATCAACCTGCCAATAGCAGGCGCTTTTTCGTTTTGGCTGCATCCCCAAAAAGACAGGCTGGCAATACAAAAAACGACTCCTAGCGCGGAGCGGGAGGTTACCTTCGCGTAAATGGTACCTTCAACAGTCTGCCTAATTGCTATCGCCTTCTCGTAGTCTGCCAAGTACGCCCAGCCCATGCGAACAGCGTTTTGGGGTTCGCATTT
>JBDTCU010000269.1:0-3231 GCA_039923415.1 Vulcanimicrobiaceae bacterium | reverse complement strand
ACATCAACTTGACAACCGTTAAGCCGTGAGCGTAGGCTTGCGCTATGACGACCTTTTCCGAGGATTTGAAGCTGGCCATGGATGCGGCCGGCTTAACGGCGGCGGACCTGGCGGAGAAAAGCGGGCTTACCGAAGCCGCCATTTCCTATCTGCGTTCGGGGCAGCGCGAGCCTTCATTTCGATCGCTGCAGCGCCTGATTGGCGTACTGCCCCAGCTGACCGACATCTTGCCCAAAGCCGGCGAGTTCGATCTTATAGAAGACGCGATCAAAGACATCCGAGCCGGAAAGATGGTCATCGTTCTGGACGACGAGGACCGCGAGAACGAAGGCGACTTGGTGATGGCTGCGCAGATGGTCACGCCCGACGCGATCAATTTCATGCGAAAAGAAGCCGGAGGCCTAATCTGCGTGCCGATGACTGGCCGGCGACTGGACGAGTTGCATCTGCCTCAGATGGTTTCCGAAAACAGCGCACTGCATGAAACGGCCTTCACGGTTTCGGTCGAAGCGCGCGGGCGCACAAGTACCGGAATCTCCGCTCACGACCGGTCCGCCACGATTCAAACCTTAATCGATCCGGCATGCAAGCCGGCCGACCTGCTGCGTCCCGGTCACACGTTTCCACTTCGCGCACGCGACGGCGGTGTGCTGGTACGCGCTGGACAAACCGAAGCGTCGGTCGACTTAGCGCGTTTGGCAGGGCTCTATCCGGCCGGCGTTATCTGCGAAATCATGGCCGAAGACGGCAGTATGGAGCGGCTTGAGGGTTTGAAGAAGTTTGCCGAGAAGCACGAGATGCGTTTGGTAACGGTGAAGGATCTGATCGCCTATCGCTGGCGCACCGAGAAGCTGCTCCATCGAATCGCCGAGTTCGATCTCCCTGCGACGACCGGAAATTGGCGCGGGTTCGCCTACGAGAACGATATCGACAAGAATACCCATGTCGCGCTGGTGATGGGCGAGATCGACGACGGCAAAGACATTCTTGTGCGCGTTCATTCGGAGTGTCTGACCGGCGATGCGCTGCATTCGATTCGCTGCGATTGCGCCGCCCAACGGGACGTAGCGATGCAAATCATCGCGGCCGAAGGGCGCGGAATATTTCTGTACCTGCGCCAGGAAGGCCGTGGAATCGGCCTAGCCAACAAGCTGCGGGCCTATGAACTCCAAGATCATGGCATGGACACGGTAGAAGCCAATATCCAACTCGGATTGCCGGTCGATAAGCGCGATTACGGGATCGGGTCGCAAATCCTAGCCGACCTTGGCGTGAGGGAGATGCGGGTCATGACCAACAATCCGAAGAAAATTTTCGGGTTGGAGGGGTACGGTATCAAAATTGTCGATCGGGTGCAGATGCAGACGCCGCCGACACCGTACAACCAGCATTACATGCAAACCAAGGCCAAGAAACTCGGCCACATGTTTGATGCGGCGCCGGCAGAGCCGATGACGCCGTGAAGGCTGCGACCAATATCCCAGCCAAGATCGATTTGACCGGCAAGCGATTTGCGATCGTGGCCGCGCGTTTCTACCAAGAACTGGCCGACTGGCTGGAAGACGGCGCGAAACGCGCATTGCGCGAGTGCGGGCTGGCCGATGCGGACGTTGCGGTGTATCACGTGCCGGGCTGCTTCGAGCTGCCGCTGGCGGCGAGCCGGTTGATCGCAAGCGAGAATTACGACGGCATTGTGGCACTCGGCGCCGTCATCCGCGGAGAAACGCCGCACTTCGATTTTGTCGCCGGTGAGTGTGCACGCGGTATCATGAACGTCCAGCTCGCCACCGGAGTACCGATCGGATTCGGTGTGCTTACGACTGAAACACTCGTTCAAGCGCAAGAGCGCGCCGATCCCAAACGAGGCGACAAGGGCCACCAAGCTGCCATGGCCGCCGCCGCTCTGTTGCAAGTTCCGCGAGAAAAAATCACGGATCCCGCCGGCTTCCGGCGATAACACTATGCGGCAAAATGTACGGAGCGGCTCGCCCTGGGAAGATGTGGTCGGCTATTCAAGAGCGGTGCGCGTAGGCAATCATGTCGCGGTGGCCGGCACGACCGCACCCGGCGCGGACGCATACGACCAGACGAAGAATGCGCTAGCCAAGGTCGGCCGCGCGCTCGAAGAAGTGGGTGCTTCATTTGAGGATGTCGTTCGTACGCGCCTGTTCGTCACCGACATCGCACAGTGGGAAGCGGTCGGTCGTGCGCACGCCGAGGTCTTCGCGAAGATCAAACCGGCCGCAACTATGGTGGAGGTCTCGCGGCTGATCGGTCGGGAGTTCCTCGTTGAGATCGAGGTTGACGCCATCATTAGTTGACGGCGCCAAGAGTTTCGGACTGAAAATCGAATGCCTGAGGTGTGCCTATTTCACGGGCGCTGATTCCGGTTGTTTGGGGTGGGGATGCGATCGAATACATCGATCAGCGGCTGCTTCCAAATGAGACGCGGATGATGCGCGCAACGAATGTCGACGACATTGAAACCGCGATTAAAACGCTGGCGGTTCGTGGTGCGCCGTGTATCGGCGTCTTCGGCGCGTACGGGGTTGCGCTGATGCGACAACAATCTTTGGGAAACGAGGCATTCGCGGCAGCCGTTCGGCGAATTCGTAATGCGCGGCCGACTGCGGTAAACCTCATGTGGGCGGTCGACCGGGTGCTCGCCTCGCCGGATATGCTGGCGGAAGCGAAAGCAATTCATGCCGAGCAGCTGACGGTCGATCGACTGATCGGCGCTGCCGGACTGGAGTTGATTCCGGACCCCGCGAATATTCTAACGCATTGCAACACTGGGCCGCTCGCAACGGCGGGCGAAGGTTCGGCGCTCGGCGTGGTGATTGCAGCTGCACGCAGCGGCAAACAGGTGCAGGTGTTTGTCGGCGAAACGCGCCCGTTGCTGCAGGGTTCTCGGCTAACCTACTACGAGTTGACTCAAGCCGGAATCGATGCGATCTTGATCGTGGATAGTGCGGCCGCGATTACTCTGCAGCGAAAGAACATCGACCTGGTTATTGTCGGTGCGGACCGGATCGCGCGTAATGGTGACACCGCCAATAAGATCGGCACGTATGCACTAGCGATTGCGGCCGCCCATCATGGGATTCCGTTCTATGTAGTGGCCCCGCGGTCCACATTCGATTTCGAGCTGGCAACCGGCGCCCAGATTCCGATTGAAGAACGGGCCTCGGGCGAAGTCGCGGAGTATGCCACAGCCTACAATCCCGCCTT
>JBDTCU010000268.1:0-3739 GCA_039923415.1 Vulcanimicrobiaceae bacterium | reverse complement strand
AGTCCCACGCCCCGCTCCCAATGGCGAACGCGCAGGGCCCCAGGACCGGTTCTCTGCGCAATATGCACGTTAGTCCCGTCCGGAAAGCTCGCGCCTTGCTCGACCTTGCGGCCGATCTCCGGCAAATCGACCGTGTCGACTGCGTCCATAAAAAGCACCACATGCGGGTTTCCCATCGAAACGCACGCACTGTTCGGAAACGGGATTGCGCGGTCTTGCAGATCCGGGATACCCATATTGACGCGAACTAAAAACTCGGGCGTTTTCGAAACGATTTTCGTTTGAATGACACCGGCGAGCGTTTCAATTCGAAACTCATCGCCCAGGGCACGCGCGTTCAAGAACCGCGCCACGCAGCGGATGCCGTTTCCGCACATTTCGGCCTCGCTGCCGTCAGCGTTAATGATTCGCATTCGCGCGTCGGCAATCTGCGAGGGCAGAATAGCCAGCAATCCATCCGCTCCGATCGCCGTGCGCCGATTGCATGCGTGACGCGCGAACGATATCAAGTCGGGAACTGAAGAACTACGCTGGTCAAGTACGACGAAATCGTTGTACGTGCCGTGCAGTTTGCTCACCGGCACGAGCGGCATCAGACCCTTGGCGCCTCTCCCGGCGGTACCGTTTCGAAAGCGATTTGCGGAGAGATCGTCGAGACGGCGTGCTTGTAGACGAGGTGCGTTTTACTTTCATATTCGAGCAGAATCGTAAACGGATCGAAACCTTTCACGACACCGCGTAGTTGAAAGCCGTTGACCAAATAGATCGTAACCGCAATGCCCTGCGCCCTTATCTCCGTGAGATACCCGTCTTGTAGACTGCCTGCCATCCGTTCGCCCTTCAGTCCCACCCAAGTTTCTCCTGTACGGCGCGCGCGACCGCAACGCGGTTCAGCCAGAGTGTCTGCGGTTCGCTTCGAAACCAGGTTTGCTGGCGTTTTGCGTAACGACGGGTTGCGCGAATCAATAACGTTCGCAGCTCGGCTCGCGTACACCAGCCCCGCAGATACGCCAGCGCCTGCGGGAATCCGACGGCGTTGGCGGCCACCGCATCCAATCCAGTCCGCTCCGCCTCTTCGAACAATCCGGCCGCCAGCATCGCATCCGTACGCCGCTCGATCCGGGCTTCCAATTCATCATCGGATAGAGTCAGAAATACTTTGAGAAACGGGATGTGCAAACTCGCAAGCGTGTTCACCGGTTGCGATGGTACATCTTCGGATGAACTTAAGGCGATTTCAAGGGCGCGGATGACTCGATATCTATCGCTTGAATGCAGATCAGCGGCCCGCTTAGGATCTCGCAGCGACAACCATTCGTGTAGGAACGCGGGTTCGTGTATCTTTGCTTCGCGTGCGAGTCGATCGCGCAGCGCCGAGTTGGGCTGCGATGCAAGCGCGATGTCGCCGGTGAGCGCGCGCAGATAAAACCCCGTGCCGCCAACCACAATCGCGCGCTTACCGCGGGCGTGAATCGATCCGATGACCTCGGCAGCATAACAACTAAAGCGCGCCGCCGAGTACCGCTCGGCAGGATCTAAGAATCCCACCAAGTGATGCGGGACGGCAGCCAGCTGATCCGGGGTTGGAGCGGCCGTTCCTATCGGTATGCCGCGATAGATCTGGCGCGAATCAGCGTTGACGATCTCCGCTCCAAACCTGCGTGCAAGTTCGATCGCGAGATCGCTCTTACCCGAAGCCGTCGGCCCGGCCAGGATAAGAACACCGTTCGTCACAACCGTTTGAATAGGCGGCCGATCGCATCTGCGTCCAATCGCACGATCGTGGGGCGGCCGTGCGGGCAGTGCATCGGATTTTCACAGAGCTGGAGCCGCTCGACCAGGGTTGTCATCTCGCTGAACTCCAGCCGTTCTCCGGCCGTGGTGACCGAATGACAAGCCAGCGACGCCCAAACTCGCTCGCGAACATCGCGAGCTTTAGGTTCTGCAGCGAGATCGTCGAGAAAGCCCGAAATATCGAAATTGCGTGCACCGTAGCCCGCCGGCGTGGCGAGAACGCGGTAGCTGCGCTCGCCGAACTCTTCGATCTCCAGACCCCCTTCGCGCAAGATCGCAAGCGCGCGAGCCAACGCCGCGCTTTGATCCGCGCCCAGCTCGACATTCAGCGGAACCAGCAGCGGCTCGCTCGGCGCGGCATTCTGCGCGGCGGAGACGATCTGCTCGTAGGCAATACGCTCATGTGCGGCATGCTGATCGACTAAAATTAATGCATTCCCATCGGTTGCAAGAATGTAGGTAAGGCTGAGTTGCGCGAGCACTCGCAAGCGCGGTCCGGCGCCATAGTCGGCCGGTTCTTGCGGACTCAGCGGCGCGTTCTCGAAGAGCGATTGCAGATGCGGCAGACTGGTATCCATAGTGCCCGGTGCCAGCGAGACGGAGAGCGAGTCGCGAAATGTTTGGGTCGCCTGCGCATGCAGCGTTGCCGAGATGCATCGTTTCACCGCATCGAATACCTGATGGCTGAATCGCAGCCGCACATCGCTCTTGGTGGGGTGCACGTTCGGATCGACTTGAGCGGCCGGCAGACTGAGAAACAGCACGCCGTATGGATGACGCCCAACCATCGCAAAGGTAGAATACGCGGCCGTCCATGCACCGGCCAGCAGAGTGCTGCGCAGCAGACGCCCGTTGACGAATAGAATCTGCATGCGCCGGTCGCCCCGGTCGCTGCCCGGCGTGCTGATATAGCCGGAGAGACCGCCCGACAGCCCGGATGCGGCATCGGCGCGCAGCGAGATCAGCATCTCCGCAGCCGGTTTTCCGAACACCATCGCTAAGCGTTGTCGCGGATCACCGGCTGCCGGCATCACCCAAATCTCTTTGCCGTCGTGCACCAGGGTAAAAGTGATCTGCGGATAGGCTAGCGCGAATGTCGAGAGCCAGCCGGAGATTCGATTGAACTCCGCGCCGGGCGGACGCAGATACTCACGCCGGACCGGAACGTTTGCGAATAAATCTTCGGCGCGAACCGAGGTACCAATCGGCGCGGCACACGGTTCAACCGGATCACTCTTCTCGGCATGGGCGCGAATCCGCGCTCCAATCTGTTCGGCGCGGCTTCGGGTGAGAATTGCGAGCCGCGATACCGCCGCAATGCTGGCCAGCCCTTCGCCGCGAAACCCCAGCGTATCGATCGATTCGAGGTCCGACGCAAGTGCCAGCTTGCTGGTTGCATGACGCCGAACCGCCAACGTCAGTTCGTCGACCGGGATACCCGCGCCGTCATCGGTAACTTCGATCGACCGGAGACCACCTTCTTCGATGGTCACGGTGACTCGATACGCGCCGGCATCGACCGCGTTCTCAACCAATTCCTTTACAACCGAGAGCGGCCGCTCGACAATTTCACCCGCGGCAATCTGCCCGACCGTCTGGGCGTCGAGCAGAGCGATCAATGCTCGCCGCCTAGAAACGAAAGTTGGCGTTCGGGCGCGACGACATTCTTCGCCAGCTTCTTCTTTAACGGAATCTGCTCTTCCAAATCAGGACGACCGCCAAGAACGTCTGCAATCTCTTGCGCACGCTGCGTCACCGCGTCCGGCAGACCAGCCATTCGCGCGACTTCGATCCCAAACGAGCGCGACGAACTGCCCGGCAAGACGCGGTGCGAGAAGACCGGCGCACCGTTTCTACTGGTGTTTTCAACCGCCGTGATGTGATAGTTCGTTACGGCAGACCAGTGATCGGCTAGCGAGACCAGCTCATGAAAATGGGTTGCAAA
>JBDTCU010000267.1:0-2574 GCA_039923415.1 Vulcanimicrobiaceae bacterium | reverse complement strand
CGGCCACGCCGATCGGATGGGGACGCTCCCCGGCGCGCAGAGCCCATTCGAGCTTATCTGCCCAGCCGGCATAGTAGAAGAAATGGGCGGCGGACAACGGAACGTCGAAATCGCGCGACTCCTTGATCGGTTTGCCGCCGTTCAGGGTCTCGAGAATAGCCAGTTCGCGAGATCGCTCGGTTATCGCGCGAGCGATCCGATAGACGTATTTCGCGCGGTCGATCGGCCTCAGCTTGCGCCAGTATTTGTCGTAGGCATGACGCGCGGCTGCAACCGCCTTATCGACGTCCGCATCATCCGCATGCGCGATGCGCGCCAGTTTCTGCTCGTTCGCGGGGTTGATTGTGTCGAAGTAGCCGCGTGCGGCAGGTGCCGTCCACTTTCCATTGATGAACAGCCCGTACTGCTCGCGGATCTGCACTTTCGCCGACTCCGGTGCCGGCGCGTATTCGAAAATAGCCATGACCTCTCTTTAATCCTTCGGAAAATAATCCGGACCAGCGTAGGCCCCGGTCTCCGATTTCTCAAGCTGCATGAGGAGATCGTCCAATAATGAGCTGGCGCCGATCCGAAAGAAATCGGGACTCAGCCAGCCCTCACCGAGGGTTTCTTTCACAATCACGAGATACGTCATCGCCTGTTTGGTCGTTCGAACGCCGCCGGCGACCTTGAGGCCGACCCGTCTGCCGGTCCGCCGCGCATAATCGCGAATAGCCTCGCACATCAAAAGCGCGGTTGGGAAGGTCGCGTTCGTACCGACTTTGCCGGTGGACGTTTTTATAACATCGGCTCCCGCTTCCAGCGCGAGATCGCTGGCTCGCCGGATGCTCTCGTAACTCCCCAGCTCACCGGTCTCCAGAATGACCTTCAGACGGACTGCTCCGCAAAGTTCCTTGACCGCCGCGATTTCATCGAAGACCTTGCGCTCGTTGCCCGCCAGAAACTCCCCGCGGTCGATCACCATGTCGATTTCATCGGCTCCGCTGCGGATTGTGGCCTGCGTATCGGCGAGCTTGACTTCAAGTGAGGAGAGGCCGCTCGGAAACGCGGTCGCAACCGAGGCGACTTTCACGCTGGATCCTGCCAGCGCGTCCTTGGCAACCCGGACTAGATTGGGATACACGCAGACCGCCGCAACGCTCGGAGCGCCGAGATGGGGCGCCGGATACATCGCTTTTGCACACAGTGACCGCACTCGTCCGGCCGAATCGCGGCCTTCAAGGGTGGTTAGGTCCATGCACGAAATCGCAAGCCCAATACCCTCGACCTTTGCGGTCGTTTTGATCGAGCGCTTCGCGAGTGCGGCTGCGCGCGATTCGAGGGTAACCGCGTCGATGTGAACGGGCGTCGCCAAAGGCACCGCCGAGGCCGAGATCACAGTGTGCCGCGCTTCTCTTGTTCGTGTTCGATCGCGACGAAAAGTGCCTTAAAGTTGCCCTTGCCGAAGCTCAAGCTGCCCTTGCGCTCGATGATCTCAAAGAATACCGTTGGGCGATCCTGCAATGGTTTGGTAAAGATCTGTAGCATATAGCCGAGGTCGTCACGATCGACCAAAATGCGCAGCTCACGCAGGATATCGATCGCTTCGTCAATCTTCCCGACGCGCGACTCTAGTTCTTCGTAGTAACTATCCGGCGTATCCAGGAACTCCACGCCGTTGGCTTTGAGCGCTCGAATCGTCGCGATGATGTCATCGGTCGCAATCGCAACGTGCTGCACGCCGGCACCTTTGTAGAAATCAAGATATTCCTCGATTTGGGATTTCTTTTTCCCCTCGGCCGGTTCGTTGATCGGAAATTTTACCTGATGGCGAGCATCGCTCATGACCTTCGAACGCAACGCGGTATAATCGGTCGAAATATCTTTATCGTCGAATGCAACCAGTTGCGAGAACCCGAAGGCGCGCGCGTAAAAATCGCCCCACAGATCCATCTCGCCCCAGCCGACGTTCCCGACGCAGTGATCGACATGTTTGAGTCCAGGTTTGCGAGCCTCCGGGTAAGATTTTCGAGCCTCCACAAAACCTGGCATAAAGACCCCGCGATAGTCACCCCGCTCGATGAACGAATGCACGGTCTCGCCATAGGTTGCGATCGAGCCGCTTACGATTATGCCGTGTTCGTCCTTCGTTTCAGCCGGCGCGCGAACGGACGTTGCGCCCGCGGCAATCGCGGCAGCGTGGGCCGCTCGGGCGTCGTGCACCACAATCGCAATATCTTTGATTCCATCACCGTGGAGCGCGACGTGCCGGGCAATCTCATCATCCGGCTGCAGGCTGCTGGTCAGCACGAACCGCAGCTTCCCCTGCTCTAGAACATACGACGCGCGCCCTTTGATACCGGTTTCCGGACCCGCATAGGCTACCTGCTCGAAACCGAATGCCGAGCAGTAGTAGTGCGCGGCTTGCTTGGCATTGCCGACATAAAATTCGAGATAGGCCCAATCGATGTCTGCGAGCGGACTCATTTGCTGGGACGTAACGATGCTCATGAAGGATGCTTGGCGGGGCGGGTTACGCGGCCCTTGCGCGAAAGTTGGCCGCATGAAGCGTGTGGTCCAAACGGCCTTTAGCGG
>JBDTCU010000266.1:0-2901 GCA_039923415.1 Vulcanimicrobiaceae bacterium | reverse complement strand
AAAGTACTCATCGACGAAGCCCGGATGTGGCAGCAACGTCACGGTGGCCGTTTGGTCGCGCAATATCCGATGATCGTTTCCGCGCGATCCGGCCTCCACCGTTATCTCGACCGCGTCCCGCTGTATTGCGAACGCGCACGCGAATTGGCGGCCACGCTAGGATCGATCCACGGCCTCGATATAACCCCAAATCCGCCGCCGACCAATATGTTCCACGCGTACGTCCGCGGCGATCTGAAAAAACTGGAGCATGCAGCTTTGCGCGTCGCAAGCGAGAGCGGCGTCTGGCTGGTTGGCCGCTTTCAAACGACCGAGAATCCCGCTCAGCAGATGTTCGAAATAAGCTGCGCCGAAGGCTCGCTCTCGATCACCGATGGAGAAAGCCGCGAATTGTTTTCGAGAGTTCTCGCAGACGCGAATGTCATATAGTTCCGCTCGCGGCTAACGCCAAACGTCGCCTGGCCAGTCGATGCGTGCGATTGGGCCCACAAGAAATATCCACGACGCTCCGCTTCAGAGGGCCATCACCGCCGCGATTGTAAAGGGAAGGATGAAGCTGCCGGTTCGATCGACGAGTATGCCCGTTAGCGATGGCGCGATAATCCCGGCGATGTTCGCGATGGTGTTTTGGACGCCGACCCATCTTCCGGTGGCTTCGGGCCCCGCCATGGTTTGCGCGACGACGAATGGTGTTGACGCCTAAGAAACCGCCCGAGGCGCCTGCAAACAGCAGCCAAATGGCCGAACCGGCATCGTTCGACTAGCCGCATCCGATCATGCCGATCGCAGCGCCGAGGGCCCCCACTCCAAAGGCGATCTTGCGCACGATCGTCG
Organism: Vulcanimicrobiaceae bacterium; assembly: GCA_039923415.1. GTDB lineage: Bacteria > Vulcanimicrobiota > Vulcanimicrobiia > Vulcanimicrobiales > Vulcanimicrobiaceae > JALYVT01. The sequence continues at coordinate 2,067 of JBDTCU010000266.1, read as the reverse complement.
GTGACGTTCCGCCACGAATGAAGCGGTCCGAAATCGCTCCGCAGGCGATCATCGATATGCCCGTCAGCAGGAACGATGTGCCAGCGATGCTCGCCATCTGCGGCAGCGACCAGTGGCGCTCGGTAACCAGATAGTATGGGATCCACGTGAGTAAGAAGTAGAGGAGAAAGTTCGAGCAAAAATGCGCCAATGAGGCACCCCAGAGCGACGGCTCCCTAAGGACCAACGCCATTGGCGGCGCTTCGGACGCCTGCGACGCGTCGCTGTGCCGCACGTGTCGCCGTGCGAAGGTCGTCCAAGCGCCGATCCAAAGCAAACTCACGAGCCCAAACGCGATGAAGAACGGCCGCCAGCCATACGCTGCGATCAGCATGCCGCCAAAAAAGATCCCGAAAGCCGGACCGAACGCGACTCCGGCCTGCACGATCCCATTTGCCAAGCCGCGCTGCGCTTCGTCAACGTTTTCTGCGAGTATCTTCGACATGGAAGGAAACGAAACGGACTCGCCCACGCCGAGAAGCAGCCGGCACGCGAACAGTGCGGCAAAACCTCCGGCGAACCCAGTTAGAATCGTTGCCAGCGACCAGACGAAGAAACCGGCGACGAGCACGCGACTCGCGGTAAAGCGATCGACGAGCCACCCGACCACCGGCTGCATCGGCATGTAGGTGATGAAAAACGCGGTCAGCAAAAACCCCAGCTGCGTAGTGGAAAGATGCAACTCGTTCTTAACTAGAGACGCCGCCGTGGAGAGATTGCCGCGGTCGATGTAGTTGATAAAGATCGAAGCCCCGATCAAAATCACTATTGCCGCAAGTTGGCGAGACATAAAAAACACACTCAATACTGCCGCCGATCGACGGTCGGAGTTAAGCCGGGACTCTCACTATAAAGCGGCGGTTCGATGAGAAATTGAGATTTCCAGCCTCGGCCATTGGCTTGCCCGCATACCGGAAATGGCGCTCTTGCGCTCGTGGGCCGAGCGCGCTTGCCGGTGAAGGGAGCCTAGTATATACTTTGGATATACTGCAAACGAGTCGACCCGCCAACCACCATTTCGCGCTGGGGCAACAGCCTCGGGATTCGGCTCGCTAAAGAGACCCTAGAGCGTGCCCACCTGCGCGAGGGCGATGTCTTGGCAGTCGAAGTGACCGAGCAAGGTTTACTGCTTCGAGCCACCCACCCGCTCATTCTCGACGAATTGATTGAGGCAATTACGCCGACGAACCTTCACTCCGAACGTGCAACTGGGACGGTAGTCGGTAACGAGATTTGGTGAGCAGCGAGTATGTCCCGGATATCGGACATATCATCTGGATCGATTTTGATCCGCAAGCGCCCGCGCTCATCCTGTCCCCGACATCGTATAATGCCAAAACATCGCTTGCCGTCATGTGCGCAATAACCAGCAACGTCAAGGGATATCCGTTCGAAGTACTCATTGAGGGTGTACCGAAGATTCATGGGACCGTTCCGGCCGATCATGTAAAGTCACTCGACTGGCGCGTTCGGAACGCGCGGTTTAAGGCGGTCGTCGCGCCGATTTTGCTCGAGCAGGTTCGCTTAAGACCGGGTGCTCTGCTTGGTTTCTGAACCTAGTCATTCACAAAACGCTTTACATGTTCATCGATACGATCAGCTGATCGAGATTCGCAGCGCTTCGTACTAAGGCGCGGTTGTTCGGCGAGACGAAACCTTCCGCCCAAGGCCTTATCGAATAGCGCAAGCAGGTCGTCGTAGTAGCCATCCACGTTCAGCCGGCTGACCGGCTTGTCGTGAATCTGCAGTTGCGACCAGGTGAGCATTTCGCAAAACTCTTCGAATGTGCCGAAACTGCCGGGCAATGCAAGAAATCCGTCGCTCAGTTCCGCCATCAGCGCTTTGCGCTCGTGCATGCTTGCGACCACGTGCAACCTGGTCAGTCCGGTGTGGGCTACTTCGCGGTTCGCAAGCGCCTGCGGAATAACTCCGATTACTTCGCCGCCGGCAGCCAGCGCGGCGTCGGCAACGACCCCCATAAGGCCGATCCGGCCTCCGCCATAGACTATTCCGAAGCCCGACGCAGTT
>JBDTCU010000265.1:0-5187 GCA_039923415.1 Vulcanimicrobiaceae bacterium | reverse complement strand
GCCGCACCTGGGTATCGCAGCGACCGCGAGCAACGGCGGTATCACGCAGCTCGGCATGCCGCTGGCTCAGCAGACCTATCTGTCGGTCAACGCCGCTCTGCCGATCTTCACCCCTAGTTATGCCGCGTCTGCCCGCGCGGCCACTCGATCGGCGCAAGCCGCGACATATTCGGTGTCGGTCCAGCGTAACGACGCGGGGTTGCTGGCGACCCAGGCCTATGAACGGGCGCTGCTAGCCCAGGCGGTCGCGACCGCGCGACGCGCGACGGTAACGTATGAGGCCCGTCATGTTCAAGACGTGGACGCTCGTGTTCGAACCGGAGACGCAGCGAAGTATCAGCTGTTTGAAAGCCGCTCGTCCTTGGCAGAAGCACAGCAATCCCTCGACGATGCAACAGCCGAAAGCGACGAGGCAACCTCGGATCTGGAAGAAATCCTCGATCTGAGCATCGCTCCGGGCCTTCGTCTCTCCGACGCCCTTGTACCAATGACGCTGCGCGGCAACGCCGTAACGTTCGCTGACCGTGCCATCGTACAACGACCGGAGGTTCTGGCGGCTAAGGAGCAGTTGGCCGCCGCGCAGTCTCGCGTCGCTGCCGAGCGCGCGCAGTATCTGCCGATGGTAGCGGCTAACGCGCAAACCTACAATGGTTACTCGAATCCGGCATTGGGAGCGGCCGGGTACCAGGTCGGCATTACCGCCTCGCTGCCCGTCATTGACGGCGGAATGCGTCCGGCACTCGTTCACGAAACGCAGGCCGGCGTTGTGCGCGCGCAGGCCGTGCTTGAGCAAGTACGCCTCTCGACCCAACGTGATGTTGCGAACGCTTGGAGCGAATTTCAGACGGCGCAACAAAATCTCAAAACTGCAAAAACGCGGGTCACGAGTGCTGCAGAGGAGTTGCGGGTTGTTGCGGTGCGCGAACAAGCCGGAAAAGGGACGACCCTCGAAGTCCTTTCAGCCGTTTCGGACGACGCAACTGCTCGCGAAAACGACCTTCGCGCCGTGGCACGGTTCAATGACGCCATTGCCGGCATGCACCACGCCTCCGGCGATTTCGCCACAACTAGCCCAAAGGAGAATCCATGAGAAGTATTGCTGTAATAGCCGTGGTTGCGTTACTCGGTGCGGGGTGTTCCGCAAGCAGGGTCGCGAGCAGCACAGGCACCGCATCGCAGAACGGATTAGCCGTCAGCATGTCGTTCAATCCGAGTCCGCCCACTGAGGGAGTGCAGGCATTAACCGTTACGGTCAGGGACGCTGCCGGCGCAGCGGTAAAGGGCGCCGTCGTTAAAGTGACCACCTCGATGCCGTCGATGTCCATGGACGGGCCCAGCGCAACCGGGACCGACAATTCCAACGGCACCTATACCGTGCGTCTGCTGCTGCAATACGCGACTACCTGGCAGTTCGTAACCACAGTTTCAACTGGCGGGAAGACCGCCCGTGCTCAGGTGAACCAAGAGGTAAAAAGCTAGCCGAGCTCCTTCTTGCTGGAAATGAAACATACGAATGGCGGTCACGCTATATGCGTTACATTACCTCCGGAGACTGATGCTAATGGCGATTTCCAAGGACCCTCGCATCGCCGTATTCGCGAGAGCGAGGACGACGCTCTTCGTTCAAATAGCAATTATTACCGCCGCGTTGCTCGCTTTTTCGCCGCCCTTGCCATCCCCCGCCAATCCGCAATTGGCGCAACCGTTAAGCCGATTGCATCTTGGCATGCATCTGCACGCACTCGCCGTGATTGGGACCACAACGGTGCTTTCATTAGCCGTGACGGCGGGTCGTCTTGGAAGAGTCTTTCTGAGCATTTACCCGGTAAGGATACTCACGCATTGGGCATCGATGCGTCCGATCCGAACCGGATTGTGGCGTTCATCGTGGGACGGGGTGTGTACGAGACTCGCGATGGCGGGCGCGCCTGGACGAAACTCTCGCAGCCCCCGAATGAACCCATGGGCACCGCGACTGTGCGGTCTAACAACATTATGATACCGGCGATGATGCCCGACATGAACATGACCGGTATACTACGTTCGACTGATGATGGAAAGCATTGGTCCCTGGTCGACCGCAGCGTAGGAGGGATGGCTTTAGCCAACAATCCGCGTCACGAAAACCTGGTCTATCTCTCCGGTATGGGGACACTGTATGTTTCCGGTAACGGAGGAAAGACTTGGTCGACACGAGCGCTGCCTGCTACTGCCGAAGTGGTGGCTCCGGCGGCGGATGGATCATTGTATGCCGCAGGTTACCCGGATAAGCGCGGCATTCTTTGGCGTTCCCGCGATAGCGGCAGAACATGGGCGCGAATATCGCGATAGTTCGAGGGCGCAGGTCTACATCGTCGACAACTGCGATTCCGCGCAGGACGCCGCGTTGGCATCAGTCGTTAAAGCGGTATTGAACGCAGCGCTCTTGCAACAAATCGAGTATGTCTCGGCCGAAATCGGCGAGCAGAGCGGCGGAGACTATTTTACCGGGCAAGCCATGAACGGCGTCAACGACGCATCGTACCTCATCACGTTCAAGCCGAAGAAAGAGCGCCGGCGTTCTATCTGGGAGATCGTGGACTCGGTCTACGGGCAGACGATGCACGCAGTTCCGGGTATTCGGCCTCTCGCACTCAAGGAGATGGGTGCCGACGTGATGGTGTACGGCTCGGATCGGCGGGGACTCTATCGCCTCGCTGCTGCAGTCGCCGATGAGGCGCGAAAAATCCCGGGCCTCTACGAAGTGTCGACGAGTTCTGCACTGTCGCAGCCCGAGCAACGCATCGTCGCCGATCGAACGCGCGCAGCGCCAATTGGGCTTACGCCGTAAGACGTGCAGACGCAGGCCTACTACGCCTTGCACGGCGGGTCGACGACGGAATACTTCAATCCGGAAAATCTTCGGCACGACACGATTCTCGTCCGGTACGCGCATAGGCGAACGCAATCGCACCGGAGATATCTCGTCAGTGCAAATCGTCGGCAACGGGCGGCAAGCAGTTCCACTGAGTGCTGTTGCTTCGGTTGAACGCGCTCTCGGACCATCGCTGATCGAGCACGACGGGTTGCGGCCGAGCGCGTGGGTTCTGGGATTCTATTCGTAAGGGCGGTCGGGCGAGATGAATTTCGATATGAGCATCCTGATGAACGGTATGTCGCGATTCCCTTTCCGCAGGGATACAATATGGAGATGCGCGGCGACATGACGGAGATGATGCAGAGTTTCGATCGTCTTCTCGGTGTGATGAAGGTCGCACTGTTGTTCGTCTTCCTGTTGCTCGTAGTGCAGTTCCGCTCGATCGTTCAGCCTCTGGTCATGCTGCTGGCGCACCAAAACTTCTCGACGGTTTCCATTCTCGGCATCGTCGTGGCGAACGGTATGGCGGTCAGCAATGCGATCGTCTTACTAGATATCATCTTACGGAAACGCAAGGAGGGCATGACGCGGCGACAGGCGATTCTCTATGCCGGGCCCGTTCGCTTGACGCCGATCCTCATGACGACCATTGTGAGCGTGATCGTTCTCGCGCCGGTGGCATTTTTCCCGAAGACCGGGATCGATGCGTATTCCCCGCTTGCAACCGTCATTATCGGGGGGCTCGCGATCTCGACGGTTCTGACGCTCTTCGTCGTTCCGGAATGGTGGCGCGCGCACGTACTCCGCCGGCCGCCGACCGTGCGGATCGGCAGCGTCGATGCGTAAGCGCGCAATGGTCGCCGCATGGATCGTCTGCAGCCTCTTTTCGCTCGGTGTCGGCGGAGCCGCTGCAATGGACCGGACCGCTGACGTTGGAGCAAGCCATTCGACGCGCACAGAATACCGGTTTCGACGTTCGCACGGCGCGGGCCGATGCGGACGCCTCCGTCGCCCGCATCGGATCGGCGCGTTCGAGTCTGCTCCCGCAACTGGGGATTGCAGCTACCGCGAGCAACGGAGGCATCACGCAACTCGGTATGCCGCTCGCGCAGCAGACCTATTTGTCGGCCAACGCATCCTTGCCGATCTTCACTCCCAGTTACCCGGCCAACAAGCCCGCGACCGACCGAAATGCTGTGGTGCAGAACGGCCTCGCAATAGGCGCGACGTTCGATCCCAATCCACCGACCAAGGGTGCCGACATGCTGATGGTAAGGATTGAGGACGCAGCCGGTGCGCATGTTAAAGGAGCGGTCGTCAAAATCTCCTCGTCGATACCGTCAATGTCGATGGGTGGCCCGAATGCGCTCGCCGTCGATAACGGAGACGGCTCCTATACGGCTCACCTTTCGCTGCAATATGCCACTGATTGGAAGTTCGCAATCAGCGTAGCGAGCGGCGGAAAGACCGCCCGAATGGCGATCGCCGAAAACGTCAGATAATGATGCTCTGATCTGATTGGTCACGCTCGGGTGGCTGCGTGCTCCTGAGGTTGCATCTCGTGGGCGCCGTGTTCCATTGGATTGCGCCGGTTCACAGTCCACAGCCATAACGCAATTGCACCGAAGATGACGTTCAACCAAAACGTGTAGTTGAGTTGGAATATCGCTTGGGGGGCGAACTGGCGGCTAGGATGCTGCGGTACGAGATGCAGGGCATTGAAAGCGAGATCGACGATGACGGCTGCCGCGACCATCGTGACGTAGAAGATCACGCCGATGTATGCGGCCATTTTCCACCCGTAGTATTTGCGATATACATCCAGAAGCGGCAAAACGATGAGATCGCCATAAAGGAATGCCAGAACCCCACCGAATCCCACGCCGCTGGCCCACAGCACCGCCGCCATCGGGACATTGCCGATCGAACATACGAACGTAATAACGGCGACAAGTGGACCGACCACCGCGCCTCCGACAATTTGAAGAGCTGGCGGCGCATGCTGCAGAAAGAGCGTGCTCCAAACACCGCCCGGGACAAAGGCTGCGAGTGCACCGGCGATGAGGAACCCAGCGAGTAGATCCTTCCACAGCATTGACCAATCCATTGCAACATTCTGCGCTACGATCACCGGCGTTTGCGGATTGCGCAGTTTGTCCCAAAGTGTGCGGCCTTCCACCGCATTGTCTCCGTGTTCGTGACCGGACGTTTCGTCCAGCCGCGTACGCGCCGCATCCACCAAGCGCTTCGGGTAGGTGATCTTCACTAAGGACGACATAATGGTGACGAGCACGACACCGCCGATCCACTCACCGGCCGTGAACTGCCAC
>JBDTCU010000264.1:0-4996 GCA_039923415.1 Vulcanimicrobiaceae bacterium | reverse complement strand
GTGGGCCGGCTCGCTCTCGGTCGTGAACGTTACCGGCATCGCCGGATCGAACTCCGCGATGAACTGTCTGCAGGCTCCGCACGGAGACGTGCGGGTGCCGGGCGGTCCCGCAATCGCTATTGCCACGATCCGCGTGTGTCCCTGAGCTACGGCAGTGCATAGCGCAACCCGTTCGGCGCAGATCGAGAGACCGAAACTGGCATTCTCGACGTTGCAGCCGCTCACAATTGCGCCGTCAGCCAGCTCGACCGCCGCTCCAACACAGAAGTTTGAGTAAGGGGCGTAAGCATATTCGCGCGCCGCTTTCGCCGCCTCTAAAAGCTTATTCGACGGGCTCATGCGCCTGGGTTGTCTCGAGAGATTCGGTTGCGCCGGCTTTACCGTTGGTATAGACCCGCACGGCCAGGATTCGCCGGCCGCGAGTACGATCGATCTGCAGCCGTGTGTGCTCGTCCGCCATGATCTCTTCCCCTTCGCTGGGCAAACGTCCAAACAAGCCGACGACGAACCCGCCGATCGTTTCGAAGTCCTCATGCGGCAAGCGGGTGCCGAGTTTGGCATTCACATCCTCGATGTTAGTGCCGGCGTCGACCACCGCGACATCCGGCTCGAGCATCCGAATCGACTCTTCTTCACCCTCGTCGTGCTCGTCACGAATTTCACCGACGATCTCTTCGAGCAGATCCTCCATCGTTACGAGACCGGCGGTGCCGCCGTACTCATCGACTACGATTGCCATCGAAAATTTGTCGCGCTGCATTTCGCGCAGCAATTGAGCGCTCTTTTTAGTCTCCGGAACGTGGGTAACGGGACGCATGAGCGCACGGAGCGGCGATGTACTGAGCGCGCCGCTGGCTAAAGCGATGAGCAGTTCGCGATCGTGAACCACGCCGACGACGTCATCTTTGCTTTCCTGGTAGACCGGCAGTTTGGAGTAGCCCTCGGCGATCACGACGTCCAATGCGCGGCGCGGCGAGTCATCGACCGAGACCGCGATCATATTGGGTCGCGGCGTCATCACCTCGCGTACGATCGTGTCGCCGAATTCGATCACCGAATGAATCATCTCTCGCTCTTGCTCTTCCAACACTTTTTGCTCGGCACCAACGTTCACAAGCGTGCGAATGTCATCCTCGGTGACGAACAGTTGGCGAGCATGCGGCGCGATCCCAAACGGCCGCAAGATCAGGTCACTCACGAATAGGAACGCGCGCACGACCGGTGTTAAGACCCACGCGATGCGGCGCATCGAGGGAGCTAATCGAAGCGCCCACCGATCCGAATCCGAAACCGCCAGCGTCTTTGGAATGATCTCGCCGAAGAGCAGCAGGACGACCGCCATTACCACTGTCGAGATCACCGCGGCATCTGGTAACCCGGCCTTGATAAAGACGTACGTGGCAAGCGAATCTGCGGCAAGCAGGACCACCGTGTTGCCGATTAACACTGAGGTGAGAAAGCGGTTTCGGTCGTCGAGCAGCTTGACGACGTCGCCGGCCCGCACCAGGCCGCGCTCGAGCATCCCTCGCGCCCGAATGCGTGAAAGTGAGATCAGGGCCGCTTCGGAGGCAGCAAAAAAGGCGGCCGCGATCACGAGTACCGCGAGCGCCACGATCTGAAGCCAGTTAATTTGCCCGGTCATACAATCACGGGGGCGATGTCCAATAGATGGCCATTATAGCACAACGTGCGGGCGGACCAGCAGATAGATGGCTAGCGCGACTAGGGTTCCGAGTACGGCACCCCAGCTGACCTCAAAGAGACTGTGAATCCCGGCCTCAATCCGACTTTGGGCTACAAGACAGGCAATCCCATAGCCTATCAGCGCCGCGAGCGGCCTTTGATAGAAGAACGCCAGCATGGTGGCGCCTGCGAATGCAATCGCGGCGTGGCCGGAAACGGCCCCGCCCTGGAGCGCCGACCCGCGGCCGGAGATCGATTTAGCGAAGATCGTTGCGATGGCGACGACTGCTAGGGTGATGAAGACGGCATTGGCCGGCACTTGGGCGACTGCCGAAAAGACCGACGCGCCGCCGCTGATGATCCCTTGATAAAAGGCTAGATACCCAACTACAACTGCGCCGATGGTAGCAATCAAAACAGCGCCGGCCGCGGCGTCCTTGGCGGTCTTAGCTAACGGGTGATGGGCGACGGTGAGCAGATCGACGATTGCTTCAATCGCCGTATTGAGCAGCTCCAGCGAAAGCACCAGCACGATGACGATGATGATCGCAATAACATAGAATCGTTCCAGCCGCATGTACAGCGTGGCGAGCAGCACCAGCGCTGCGATAGCCAGATGCGTTCGCATGTTCGGCTGTGTTTTAGCCGCGTACATGATCCCTGAAAATGCATAATGGAACGATCCCCAAAACTTATTTTCGGCGATTCGCTTGTAGCCGGCCTCGGGCGGCTCGGGCGGCTGCTTCTTAGCTCTCATACGGCCATCGCATGCCGATTTCCGCCGCTAAGCGCCGCTCTTCGCGCTCCATTTCGACACGCTCGGCGGCTTCCTCGTGGTCGTGCCCGAGCACGTGTAAAATGCCGTGTATAAGCAATCGATGCACCTCATCTTGCAGGGGTGCATCGTAATCAGCGGCCTGCCGCCTGGCGGTCTCTATACTGATAACGACGTCACCGAGCATCCTTTCGATCTGGGCCGGGTCGGCGATCTGGGCTAAGGGAAAACTCAGTACATCCGTCGGCCGGTCCTGGCCGCGATGCACGCGATTGAGTTCTTGAATCGCCCGATCGCTAACCAGGCTAAGTGAAAGCGAAGACCCGCGCTCGTGAACGGCTCCGAGCAGCTGCTCCGCGACGCGCTTGAGCGCGCGCGAATCGACGCCGCTCTTTCGAGTGGCGTTGTGAAAATAAATCATCGCATGCTTGCGTCGTCGGCGTACGCGCGAATAATCGCCGATACCAGCGGATGACGCACGACATCGGTCTCATTCAGTTCGACGATCCCGATATCAGGAACGCCGCTGAAGCGGGCCTTGGCTTCGATAAGACCGCAACTCGCACCGCGCGGCAGATCGACTTGGGTGATATCACCGTTGACGACCATCTTCGACCCTGCGCCTAATCGTGTCAGGAACATCTTCATTTGCTCGCGAGTGGCGTTTTGGGCCTCATCCAGAATCACGAACGCTTCGGAGAGCGTGCGCCCGCGCATGTAGGCGAGCGGCGCGACTTCGATGATGCCGCGCTCGATGTACCGGCCGACGACACCGTCGTCCAGCAGTTCGCCCAGCGAATCGTATAGCGGGCGCAGATACGGATCGACCTTGTCCTTGAAGTCACCCGGCAGGAACCCCAGTTTCTCGCCGGCTTCGACGGCCGGACGAGTCAAGACCAGTCGCGAGACCAGTCGCGATCGAAGCGCGCGCACAGCCATGACGACCGCTAAAAACGTCTTCCCGGTACCGGCCGGCCCGATTCCAAATGTGAGCGTATTGCGATCGATCGACCTTACAAACTCGCGCTGGCCCGGCGTCTTCGGCCGGATCGCTTTGCCGCGCTGACTTAAGAACAGCGTATCGGGAAGCGCGCTATCTTCGGCGTTCGTCAACACATCGGCCGCGGCCAGCGCAACATCATCGGGCGTGAGTATCGCCCCCTTCATTGCGGCCTCCAGCATGCGCCCAAGAATCCGCGAGGCTGCGGTAACGGCATCGCGTTCGCCGCTGACGACCAGTTGCTGCTCTTCCACCCGAACGATAACTGCAAGTTTGGCCTCGAGCGCCGAAATATTCTGATCGAATTTCCCGAATAGTCGCAGACGATCGTGAAGTTCGCCTAAATCAACCGTTCGTTCGACGCTCAGATCTGCCAGGGGGTCCTCTCTTTAAGCGCGACCGGCGGACCGAAAATCTCCGCCGCAATGACCGCTCGCCTTACACTCTTCCCATCTTCGAAGAATCCATGCAAAGCCCCGGTTGGCCGCATCGGGATGCTTAAAAGACTCCCCGGCAGGGCGTCCTCTTCGATCGACGCCGAAGCCGGGCGAGGACTCGGGCCGGCGGCTCGGGTAGGTACCGGTGAGGGCAGGCGGCCAGCCGAACGAGCCGCGGCGTTGCGACTGGCCGGAGTAGGATCGGCCGCCGACCATCGCGAGGGTGCGCTCTTGATCGAGCGCACCACGTTGAAGATCACCGCAAGGGCGATTGCCAAACCGATCCAGGACATTATTTGGTCGGCAGAGTCGGGGTGCTGTCGGTCGAGGCATCTGCGTTTGAGCCGATCGCTGTCCGCATGTCGCTGTCGGCCTTGATATTGTTCATGCGGTAGTAATCCATGATGCCGAGATGTCCGCTTCGAACCGCCTCGGAGATCGCGGCCGGAATCGACGCTTCAGCCTCCACGACTCTAGCGCGCATCGCTTGGGTTTCGGCCTTCTGCTCTTGCTCGGCGGCAAGCGCAGCGTACTGCCGTTCTGCGGCTTTAGCCTGCGCGATCTTCCGGTCGGCTTCGGCTTGCGAGGTCTGCAACTCCGCGCCGATGTTCTTGCCTACGTCAACGTCCGCGATGTCGATTGAGACGATCTCGAACGCGGTGCCGGCATCCAGACCTTTGCTGAGAACGGCTTTGGAGATGCGGTCCGGGTACTCGAGCACTTCCTTGTGATCGATCGCTGCACCGACTGCAGAAACAACACCTTCGCCGACTCGCGCGACGATGGTCGGTTCGCCGGCGCCGCCGACATAACGATCCAAGTTGCTGCGCACCGTGATCCGTGCTTTAACGTTGAGTTGAATCCCGTTTTGGGCGACGCCTTGAAAGATTGGAGTTTCAATAACTTTCGGATTGACCGAGGTCTGGAGTGCCTCGAGCACGTTGCGTCCGGCCAAGTCGATTGCGGCAGCTCGCTGCCAATCGAGTGGAATCTCCGCGCGCGCCGCGGCGATCATCGCAAGCGTAACGTTTTCAACGTTGCCTCCGGCCAAGAAGTGGGACTGCATTTGATCGACGGTAAGCGGTAAACCGGCTTTGCGAG
>JBDTCU010000263.1:0-4663 GCA_039923415.1 Vulcanimicrobiaceae bacterium | reverse complement strand
CGCGCGTGCTCGTCACCGGGATGCCGGTTGCGACTCTTAGCGATCAATATTTGGTTGCGGGCTGCATCTTCAATATCGCAGGCGTCCCGACGCCGTGCCTGCGCGTGCAGTGGCTCACGAGTGCGACACGCGTGCTGATCAACGGTGTCCCACCGATCACCGCGCTGAGCACCGGGATCTCATTCCTCGTTACGGGCGTTCCGGCCGGCCCGCCGATCGTGATAACGACGCAGTTGCGGGTCTCCGCGTTATGATCGGCATCGCGGGAACCGCCCCGATTACCTCACCGTACGGAATCGACGGCAGAGGGCGCACGGCCGAAGCGATACCCGACGACCACGTTCGGGATATGATCCAAATGGTGCTCTTCACGGCGCCAGGTCAGCGCGTGATGCGGCCGACATTCGGCAGCGGTGTGCTGGCCCTCGTCTTCGGACCGAACGACCAGTCGGTCGCCGCAACGACCCAGTTCCTGATCGCGGGCGCCCTGCAGACCTGGCTCGGCGACCTGATCGTGGTCGGCGACGTTGCGGTCACAAGCGAAGACGCGACGCTTACGATTTTCGTGTCATACACTATTCGCAGTTCGGGAACGCCCGCCAGCGCGGCGTTTACGCTCGCTCGATGATGACCGCAGCACACGAGGATCGTCTCAAGCTCGTCCGCGCATCGCGCGCCGATCCCGCGCTCGTTCCGATCAACGGCATCGATTTCATCGACGTGGATCCGGCCGACGAAGGGACGCTCTTCGTATCCTTTGTTTTCAACATCGATACAACCGTCGATCCGCCGCTTCCGAGTGCAGTCGGCAGCCCGCTCTCCAGAGACCAGTTTATGGTGAGTGGCGGCGAACGCACCAGGACGATCGCGGTGCAGAAGATCGCGCGCATCGCCTCCAACCAGATCGCAGTCACGGTTATGCCGATCGGCGATTTCTCAATCTACACGTTGCAGATCGCGAGTGGAACCGGCGTTCCGCCGGGGTTCGATCCGATGCTCTGCGCGGCGACCTTTCTCTTCCACGTCGAATGTGCCAAGCGCTTCGATTGCAAACGGGCGGCTGTTTGCCCGCCGTCGACGCAAACCCCGCCGCCGATCGACTATCTCGCGAAGGACTATCCGTCGTTCGTTCGCGTGATGCTCGACCGCATGACGCTATTAGCGCCTCAGTGGAACGAACGCCACGCCGCAGATCTAGGCGTCGCGGTCGTTGAGGTTCTCGCCTACGTAGCGGATCAATTAAGTTATCGCCACGACGTCGTCGACACCGAAGCCTACCTCGAAACCGCACGCCTGCGCACGTCGATGCGGCGTCACGCGCGCCTAGTAGACTACCGGATCGGCGACGGTTCGAACGCGCGTGTGTGGCTCGCGCTCACACTCTCGAACGATCTGGCGACCGGGGTACCGCCGGGTACGCGCTGCGCCACGGTTTTTGGCGGCGCGCTCGCGCCCGATCTTTTCGCAACGATGGAGATGTACGTCGCGGCGATCAGCGCCGGCGCCGAGTTCTTCGAGGTGTTGAGCGATCGTTTTACGACCGACGAGCCGCCCAAATCAGCGCCGCGCGCACTCTACGCGGTTAACAACGTGATGCCGCTCTACAACTGGAGCGCCGCCGAAGTCTGCTTACCGATCGGTTCAACCGCAGCAACGCTCGACGGCTACTTTCGGCTCTTCCGCGGTGATTTCGTGCTGCTTGCGGAAGCGCGCGGCCCACGCACCGGTGCGGGTGCGGACGCCAGCCCTGCGAACCGACACGTCGTGCGGCTTACTCAAGACGCGGAGCACGACTACGACCCACTATACGGCATCACAAAACCGATCACGCGCGTGGTTTGGTCGCAGGACGACGCACTTCCGTTCCCGCTCTGCCTCGCGAGCATCGCCGATCTCGCTGACGGCACGTCATTCGCAAAGGACACGCCGATCACGGGCGTCAGCCTGGCGTACGGCAACGTCGTGTTGGCCGATCACGGCCGTACGCTCGGCCTGCCGTTGGAGGCGAAGGACGAAAAGCTGCTTCCGGCTCCGGCCGACACGCGCTTTAGGCCGCAACTCTCGCAGTCGCCGCTGACATTTGCCGCCAAGAATCCCTTTCTATCGGAGCAGCCCGCGAACCCGGGCGTCACGCTTACGTCCGCACGCCGGGCCTCGCAGTGGGAAGCGCTCGATACGCTACCGGTGCTCTCGCTTGTAAGCACGGATGCGCACGGCAACCAATTAACTTGGTCTTCGCAAGGCGACTTACTGCAGGCGACGTCCGAAACAACCTCATTCGTTGCCGAAGTCGAAAACGACGGCACGGCCTTCCTGCGTTTCGGAGATAACGTGAACGGTATGGCGGCGAGCACCGAGATGTCGTTCGCCGCGGGGTATCGGATTGGCAACGGAACGCGCGGAAACGTCGGGCGAGATACGATCGTGCTGATCGATCGCAGTTTCGCCGGCGGCGGTTACGTTTCGTCGGTCACCAACCCGATCGCCGCGTTCGGCGGCGTCGATCCTGAGGTGAGCGAACACGTCCGTCAGAACGCGCCGGTTGCTTTCCGCACGCAAGAGCGCTGCGTGACGCCGCAAGACTATTCCGACCGCGCAATGCAGATGCCGGGCGTCCTCGCTGCGGCCGCAACCTTCCGCTGGACCGGAAGTTGGCTCACCATGTTCGTAACTATCGAACGCGATGGGAACTTGCCGCTGGATGCAAACTTTAAAAACGAGGTCAAGCAGTATCTCGACCTTTACCGCATGGCGGGCGTCGATCTCGAGGTTGAAGACGCGATTCGCGTGCCGCTGCACGTCGCGATTCACGTTTGCGTCGCGCCCGGGTACGTAGCGACCGACGTTGAAGCAGTGCTGCTGCAAATCTTCAGCGGCGGCATGCTCGCCGATGGGACGCTCGGGATGTTCAATTCGGGGCGCTTCGTGATGGGGAATCCGTTCTACCTGAGTCCGTTGGTTGCGGCGGCGCAGGAGGTCGACGGTGTGCAGAGTGTGCGCGTCGAGGCCTTCGAGCGCGAGGCCGACCCCAGCGCAGATGGATTGCTGGCCGGCGTTCTCATTCCGGACCGGCTGGAACTCTTCGAGCTTGCGAGCGATCCGAACTATCCCGAACGCGGCTACTTCGAGCTGAGCGTGGACGGCGGATTATGAACGGCGCGGAGTTCTGCGGATGTTGCGAAGGCACGATGCAAGAGACGCCGGCCGCGATCGACAACCGTCCCGGCCTTTCCCAAATCGAGTACCGGGTCGGGACATGGCGGCAATTCAAGTCGAGCATGCTCGACGAGCTCTCGAAAGTACCGGAACTTGCGGCGTTGCGGACGCGAAGCGACGACGATTTTACGATCGCGCTGTGCGACGCATTTGCGATCGTCTGCGACATCCTAACGTTTTACTGCGAACGCAGCGCGAACGAGCACTATCTTCGCACGGCGACTCAGCTGGTCTCGGTCGCCGAACTTGCCGCGCTGATCGGATACGAGCCGCCGCCGGGGGTCGCGGCCGGTGCGGCACTCGCATTCACCCTGGACGCACCGCCCCCGGCCCTACCGCAGAAGACGCAGCCGCTGCAGCCTGCATTAGTGCCGAGCCAAATCTCGCTCCCGATCGGGACGAAGGTACAAAGTGTTCCCGGCCCCGGTGAACGGCCCGTCACCTTCGAAACGATTGCGCCGATCGCCGCGCGCTACGATTGGAACGCCCTTTCCCCGCAGGTCTATAGACCCTACACGGACGACACCGCAAACGCCTATCCATCGCATCTGCGTTTGAGCGGCTTGATCGGGTCGCTGCAGTCCGGCGAGTACGTGCTGATTGTCATCACCATTTTGGGGACCACGCAGTATGGGTTCAATCGCGTCAGCTCGGTGCTGCAAGATGTCGCAACTCAAACAACCCTGGTGAGCTTTGATGACGTCCCCTGGGCGACGACGAATCCCGCAGTCGAGGTAGATCCGTCGCAGCAAGGCGCGACGCTGAGTGGAGCGCTCGATCAGGCAACGATCCAGAGCAGCGTCATCGGCGTCACGTGGAGCGACCAAGCCGATTTCGTTGCGCAAGCGGCGAAACTTCAGTGGGATCCCGATGCAACCCAAGCACTGATCAATGCAGCTCACGCGCAAGGTCCGGCGACCGCGCCGTTCGCAATCTTCAAGCTCGGCGTTCGAGCTTCAATCTTTGGTCACAATGCACCCTACTATGGAACGCTGCCTTCGTACACGCTCCAGCCCGGGCAGACGTTTCCCGCCAACTGGGAAAATACCACACTCTACGGGCTGAACCCCGACTCATCGTCGGCGAATATCTTCCTTGACGCGACCTATCCCTCGCTGAGCGTCGGCGCGTATGTCGTCCTGTTGGGGAGCGTATGGTGGTGGTGGGAAGCAGCGCCGATCACGGCCACGGCGACGCTCACCCTGGCGAAGTTTTTGCTCGCTTCGTCGGTCACCGAACTCACACTCGACCTCCCTCCGGCAGATCTCGACTTTTTCGAAATGCGCGCGACCACGGTGCTCGGTTCGAGCGATCAGTATGTCCTCGCGCAAGAGTTCCTCGACCAAACCACGATCGGCGGCTCACACATTATGCTGGACTCGGCTCAGCTCGCTCTGAAGCTGGGCCAAGAATTGATCGTCACCGGAATCTCCGCGACCAAGACTGC
>JBDTCU010000262.1:0-3575 GCA_039923415.1 Vulcanimicrobiaceae bacterium | reverse complement strand
GGGTTTTGGTTTTTGCAGTCGACCAGCTTGCCGGGCAGCCCGCTGCCCTCGAGGGCGTTTTTCCGACGGGAAAGATCCCGCGCCTTTTTGGCGGCGTCGCGCGCCCGCGAAGCTTGCATCGACTTCTCAACAATCGCGCGCGCGCTCTTTGGGTTCTCCTCAAAAAAGAAGTCGAGCCGTTCGTTCACTAACCCGTAGACGATGCTGCGAACTTTCGCGTTTCCGAGTTTGGTTTTCGTCTGTCCTTCGAACTGCGGGTTCTCGAGCTTTACGGAGACGACCGCGGTGAGGCCTTCCATGCAGTCATCGGTGGAGAGGTTCCCGTCGTTTTCTTTGAGGATGCCCCGTTTCTTGCCGTAGGCATTGATGGCGTTGGCGACTGCCGTGCGGAAGCCAAGCAAATGCATTCCGCCTTCGATCGTGTTGATGTTGTTTGCGTAGGCGTAAATCAGCTCGGTGTAGGTATCGGTCCATTGCATTGCCACTTCGATTGCGACCCCGTCACGCTCGTTGTTGGTCGAAATGATGGTATGAAGCGGGTCCTTCTTTTCGTTGAGCCATTCGACGAACGAAACGATCCCGCCGTCGAATTTAAAGCCGCGCTCTTTGACTTCTTCGCCGCGCTCATCGCGCAGAAGAATCGAAAGCCCGCGATTGAGAAAGGCCAGCTCACGCAGGCGCTTTGCCAAAATATCCCAGTGGAAATCGAGCGTCTCGAATACCTCGGGGTCGGGTAGAAACCACTGGTAGGTACCGGTGCCGGCGGCGCTGCCGATCTTCTTGAGTTTCTGCGAGGTGAGACCCCGCTCGAACCGGATTTCGTACAGGTTCCCGTTACGTTTGACACGGGTTATCATATTCGCCGAGAGTGCGTTTACGACCGAGATTCCGACTCCGTGCAGACCGCCCGAAACCTTGTAACCGCCCTTACCAAATTTTCCGCCGGCGTGCAGAATCGTCATCACGACTTCGACCGCCGGCATATTCTCACCGGGATGAACGTCGACGGGAATCCCGCGGCCGTCGTCTTCAACCGAACACGATCCATCTTTGCCCAGAATAACCAGGACGTTGGCTGCGTGTCCGGCCAGCGCCTCATCCACGGCGTTGTCGACCGCTTCGTAGACCAATTGATGGAGTCCACGCTCCGCGGTGTTGCCGATATACATGCCCGGGCGTTTTCTGACAGCTTCGAGGCCCTTGAGAACCTCGATCTGTTCGCCGGTGTATTTATCCATGTTGCTGATGGCTTATTCCCTTTTCATACAATAGGTCGTGCAGCTCGTCCCCGAGCAAGTTCCTCACCGTCGACGGCGTGATCTGTTCGGGTGCCAGCTGGCTCTTCAGTAACACGTAAGAACTCGCAAAAAGCCGCTCACTTTCGCGAACGGAGAGCTTCCCGGCGCGACGCGTACGCGACAAGAGGTCCCACCAGCGCAACAGCGTGCGCTTGCGGATGGCCTCGTATTCATCACTCGAAAGATCTGCAACGATCTTAGCCACCCCGGCATACCCGAGCCACGGAGCCTCGAACAGGACCCGGGAAACTTGACGCGATCGGCTCGTCTCCCGCGCATTCTCACACGGCGCGCAGAGCATCGCACGCTCACCTGAAAGCCAAGCTCCGCACTGGGGACATTCTTTCCACCCTAAGGTGCGTTTAGCATCCTGAGCGGCCTGCACGTCGTCGCGAAAGCGTTCGAACGCCTCGGCAAGGGATGCGCTTTGTCCGCGCGATTTCCGAACCGGCCCTCGCGGCAAGGCCTCTCTGCGGGCGGCCCAGGCAGCTTTCGTTGCGATTTTTCCTACCCGAAAGGTTACCCGGCCGACCCCGGCCGATGGGGTCCGCTCTGCGATGGCGCTGATAATGCGCTCGCTCAGGAATCCCAACTGCTGGCTCCACGCGCTCGAACGGGTCAGTACTACCAGCGCTCCGCGAGTAACGGTGAGCGGGCGGGAGTTTTTGGCGATGTCGGTTCCGACGATTGACGGCCACGCGGCCAGAATTGCCAGCAGCGGATCTTCGCTCAGTTCGACTGCGGGTGTCCAGCTGCCGATAGCCGAGACGAGCGTCCGCAGGCTCACGACAGCGGCCTCAAGCTCGCCGCCGAAATCGTGTGGATGTGCGCGCCGTTTAGCGGTGGCGAGAGGCTGGTTGCGGTTATAAACGCCTGTTCGCAGCCGGCGACCCCCGCTAAGAACGCTTGAGCGCGGCCGGCGTCCAGTTCTGAGAGCACATCGTCCAGGAGCAGTAGCGGGGCCTCCCCCGACCGTTCGTGCATGACGGTATATTCGGCAATCTTGATTGCTAATACCGCCGTGCGCTGTTGTCCTTGTGAGCCGTACGCTGCTAACGATCGTCCGTCCAAAAGAAACTCCACATCGTCCCGGTGTGGTCCGACCAGGGTGGTTTTGCGGAGGAGTTCGATTGCGCCGAGTTCGGCCAGCCGCGCTGTAAATACCGCTGCGATGCCACCCAGGGTCGGTACCGAAAGCGGCAGGTTTGGCTGGTAACGCATTTCAAACCGCTCCAAGTTGCCGATCCACTCCGAGTGCATTTGCTGCGCGATCGCGTTGACCGCCGTTACGAAGTTACGCCGTGCCAGGATCAGCGCCGAACCGGCCTCTATCAGGATCGCGTTATAAACGCCAAGCAGCTCCGGATTCGGTTCGATCGTTCCGCGCAGTAACGCCGCCTTCTGCGAGAGTGCTTTTTGATAACGTGCTAAATCTCGATAATAGAGCGGCGTATCTTGGGAGAGCGCGCCGTTGAGCATGGCGCGCCGCAAACTTGGAGCTCCCGAAACGAGTTGCAGATCGGCCGGGATGAAGGTTACTACTCTTATCGATCCTAAAAATTTTGCGTAGCGCACGCTCTGCCCGTTAACGGCATACTGTTTTCTGGTGCCGCGCCGCCCATTCCCGATCGAACAGCTCAGCCGCAACGCGCCGGCGCGCACCTCGGCGTCGCCCGAGATTGTCGCGAGATCGAAGCCTTCGCGAATGAGATCGCTCTCTTTGCTCGTACGAAACGATTTTCCGGTGCCGAGTAAGGAGATGGACTCTAGCAAATTACTCTTTCCCTGCGCATTCTCTCCTACAAAGACATTCAGCCCGGGAGCCGGGCTGAAGTCGAGGGTTGAGTAGTTTCGCACATTGGATAGCGAGAGGCGCGTCAGGCGCATTGACCTACTGGCGCAGCGGCATGAGAACGAAGAGTTGCTGCGCGCCTTCGGTCGGTTCGACCGGCCGGATTGCGGCGGGCGAAAGCGGCCCGAGAAATTCAATAACCGTCTGAGCGCTGTCTATATGATTGAGAATTTCGACCAGATACCGCGCATTGAAAGCGATCGTTAAGTCTTCGCCGGTTTGTTCCACTTCGAGTTCCTCGTACGCGTTGCCTGAAATATCGGAACTTGCGGTTACGATGAGGGTTTGGTTTGAAACCGCGAGTTTTACCATGCTGGCACGATCGCCGGCAACCAGTTCCGCGCGTCGTAAGCAACCAATTAATTGCTGCGTATTCACCGTGACCGACCGGTCGAACTTGGCTGGAATAACTTGCCCGTAGTTCG
>JBDTCU010000261.1:0-3627 GCA_039923415.1 Vulcanimicrobiaceae bacterium | reverse complement strand
GTGCCTTACGCTCAGCATCGTCGGTCTACTCGTGAGCATACCCTGGAAGATCGTTAACTGGTTTACCGTGTGGAACGAATGTGCCGATGTCAACGATGAACTCGAGTACGCGATGCTCTACGCGATGCTCTACGCGATGTTCTACCGCGAGGGTCAACCCGAACCACCCGAACGGCCGACCATCGGCGGACTTCCAATGCCGGCCTAACCAGCTCGCAGGATCGCGTTCCAAAACCACACGCCCCAGAGCCCGACTACGGCGGAATACGCAATCAGCACGCGTCCCCACATCGGCAAGCTGGAGCGAGCTCCGATGACCATAAGCGCAAATAAAAACGGTTCGAAATCGAGTGCATGCCGCATCCCGAACTGCGCAAAGCCGTTGACGTAGTACAGAAATGAGGGTGCCGCGACCAATACCGCCGCAGTCCAGAGCCCGATAACCAGCCCGCGCGGCTTGCGCGCGAGAAATGCCAGAATCAGGGCGGGACTGGTCCAAGACAACGCCACCCCAACGATCTCGGGGCGAACGTACGGGAAGCTCGCGCTGAACGTCGGCAACTGAACGAAAAACGAGTACAACTGATAGGGCAGATACTCGATCCTAAACGGCGATCCGTACGGCATGCCGGCGGCGTCTTGATGATACCAGGCGGTGTAGCCGATATCGGCGATCGTTCCCCAACGAAGCTGATTGTAGCCCACCCAAAGCAGCGCTGCCGGAATCAAGATTGCCGCAAAGCCGCTCAAAGCCCGTCCGGCATCGCGAAGAGAGAACCTCTGCCCAACCGGCGGTACCGCCAACACGTACGCGTAAACCGGCAGCGCCATAACCAGCGAAAAGCGCGATTCGAACGCACACACGCCGAAGAGCGCCACCAGCCAGCCGCGCTTCTTGCCGACGAGTTCGACCAGCGCCAGCATCGTAAAGCAGAGCGCGCTGACGTGCGCGATAAACCACACATCGCCCAGCATCGCACACCACAGCAGGTCGGTTCCGGCCAGTAAGAAGACGCACAGCCAGATCGTCGCGCGGGTTCCTACACCGATCCGCTCCGCGAACTCCCAAGCCGCCCCGATACCGATTGCAGCCAGCACTACCGCCAGCAGCGTTTGATTGGCGGCCGTTCCAAAAAAAGCAACGACCGGCACAAGCAGAATCGCGGGCAAGGGCGCTTCAATCACGTAGTGTTGACCGTTGTAGGCGAGCGCATCGATGTAGGGGCCCGGCCAAGTAATCCATGCGTGACCGTGCAGAAATGCCTGCGCCAAAAGAACGTACCCATTGAACGGGGTCGAGCGCAGATGTGAGGCGATCAGCACCGCTGCGAAGGCGATCAAGCCGGCCAGTACCGAGCGTTTGATCTTCACCGCTTCACAATCGCATAGATCGTCGGATTCCCTCCGACCGGCTTCAGCGTGTAGCCTGGAACGCTCCCGAAAACGATCCCGACAACGTACACCGGCCGGCTGCGGCTCCAGTACGGAACTAATGCGGCGTCATCCTGGAGCCAGGCCGCATCCAGCGTTCGGCCGCCCAACCCATGCTCGACATAGGCCGCATACGCGAGCGGCGTTGCGTATATCCACGGAGCGATGAGGATCGCATCGTTCGGAGTCAGGCGCGACACTGATGCGATCAAAGGCTGCGCGCCGGGGTCGTTGCGCTGGTTGAACGTGTCCCGCTGCGTAACGACCGCGAAGGCTGCGATTGCCATAAGAAGAGCAACCCCGGCCGGGCGCGCGAAAGCGATCCGTGCCCTGCCTGCAAGCCAATCGACGCCGATTCCGATACAGACCGCACACACGACAAACGATGAGAGAAAATAGCGCGCAATATCGGCCTCGGGCGGATAACCCAGTGCGAACGGCACTGATAAGAATCCCGCCAGGGTAACTCCGGCTGCGAGCGGCCAATCGGTTCGAAACAGCACGAACAGACCGACCACGATCAAGGCCGCGCCGATCGGCGTAAACTCGGCGACGACGCTCGCGACGTACCCCGGCCCTTTAGCGACGTAGATCTGCGGTGAAAATATCGAACGCAATCCACCGCTGACGTCGAAGTCCGAACCGCTGACTAACTTCATGAAGCCGGCCCGAGTCGACGGCCGATCGTAATTCCAAAACGGGCGACCGGCTGCAATTCCAAGCGCCACGGTAGGATCGAGATGGGCCGCCGAAACCTGGGCGCTACGGATCGGCAAGTACATGTAGAGCGAACAGCCCAGCGCGAAGACCGCCAGTGAGAGTCCGACAGCGCGCAGATCGAGCGTCTGCCAACGCGCGATCAGCAGCACGAACAACCCGAGCCCCAACAGAGCGACAACCGGATGGGTCGCGATTCCAAGTCCCCACGCCAGTGCTCCGGCGATCAAATACTTTGAATCGCGCGTTTCGTACCAGCGCAACGCGCAGTATATCGTCAGCGCGACAAAGAGCGTTGCCAGCGCATGAATCTCGGTGCGAGTGCCGCGAGTCCAGGCGATCTGTCCAAACGCAAACAGCCACGCGCAAGCCGTTCCAATCCACGCGGAGTGGGTGCGCTCGCTGACGATCCGAGCGACGAGCCAGGCCGCAGTGCTCATTGCCAACGCGCACATCAGCGCCATTCGCATCGCGACGGTTCCAACCGGAACCAGGTGGCTAAAGAGCCAGCCGAGCAGCACAAAGGCCGGGAACCCGGTCGGATGCGCGATTCCCAAAATATACGGAACCGTCTGCATCTCGCCGACATCCCAAAACCCGATCGCGCCATCCAACGAAACGACGTAGACGGCAAGCGGAACCAGCAGGGCGGCCCAACTCGCGATCCGGCAGCGGCGCAAAATTAATGGAAGGTTGATTGCGGCATCGCGCTTGGAAAGCGGTACTGGCTCCAGGCGATCCGCTCGCGCGCCGGCTTGCCCGCTATGCGCGCGGTCACGGTAGCCAGAAGGGGCATCCAGTAGTGTCCGGCCTTCGCGTAGGCTACCGTGCCGGCACCCGAGGTTGCGCCGTTCACTGAGCGAAAGCCCAGAGCACTGGGAAGATAACTGCTGCCGTCGATCGTAAATGAGGTCACTGCAAACCCGCCCAGCGGCGCGAGCGGCAACGCCGAGTAGGTGTATTCAAGGTGGTTTGCGACTCGATGCGCTCGCAAGAATAGAAACGTGTAGAGGCCCGGTCGCGGAGCTAGCGTTTGGATCGTGTAGCGGTCGTGATACTTTGAGATTCGGATCGAAGGCGGCTTCAGCGCGACTCCGTCCACCGCGAGCGTCTCATCGCGCTGCGTCGCGCCGCTGCGATAGACTCGATGAGTTTGCTCGATATTGTTCGGCCCCGACTGCGAGATCGAATACTGAAAGATCACCGCTTTGGGTTGCTCTACAATGTTCAACTCGGCGAAATAGCGCTCGAGTACGACCTGCGAATCGAGTTGTACGAGCGGTGCCTTTGGAACCGCTCCAACTAGCAGTAACCCAAGCAAAACCGCGCCGGCGCGGCCGGCCACGCTCCCCGATGTCACTACGGCAGCACGGCAGCCCGAATGACGTCGATGGCAGCCTGCCCACCGCTGATTTTCTTACCGCCCCCTTGAGCTTGCTGAGCACCTCCGCCGCCGCGGCCGTCGACCAGCGGCGCAGC
>JBDTCU010000260.1:0-5363 GCA_039923415.1 Vulcanimicrobiaceae bacterium | reverse complement strand
CGACGTAGCGGGATATGCCAAGCGTCGGCAGTGCGAGCGCGTAGGCACCGATTGCTATTTCAAGTCCGCTGAATCCCACACAGGCTCCCTTGAGATCACCGCTCTTTTGGTCCTGCGTGTGCGGCGCGTGATCGGTCGCGAAGGCATCGATCGTGCCGTCGAGCACCGCTTCGCGCAAGGCTCGAACGTCGGCCTCAGAGCGAAGGGGCGGGTTGACTTTACCGGCGGGTCCAAGCCGATCGACATCTTCGTCAGTAAACATGAGATGGTGCGGAGCTGCTTCGCAGGTCGCATCGATGCCACGGCTGGTTGCCCAACGCATAAACTCGACCGCGTTGCGCGTTGAAATATGGGCGATGTGCCACGGATGACCGCTCTGCTGGGCGATCAGCAGATCGCGCGCAACGATAACATCCTCGACAATCGAACCGGCAGCCGGCACACCAAGGCGTTTTGAAGTCTCTCCGAGCGTCATCGCCGCGTTTGCTTTTAGCCGCTCATCCTCGCAATGCGAGATGAAGCGTCCGGCGACAGCGCGCGAAGCAATCGCCGCCTCAAGCAGCACCGCGGGATCCATCACGGTATAGCCGTCGTCACTAAATCCGACTGCACCGGCGGCGGCGAGTGCGGCGTAGTCGACCGGCTCCGTCCCGGCGCGCTGCCGGGTAATCGCGCCGATTGAATAGACTCGGCTGCGCGCCTCTGATTGAATGAGCGCTCGAAGCTCTTCGAGCGTTGCCGCGCTGTCGAGGGCCGGAACGGTATTCGGCATGCAGGCCACTGCCGTAAACCCGCCGGCGATGGCTGCGGCGGTTCCGGTTGCGATCGTCTCTTTCTCAGGCTGACCGGGGGCGCGCAGATGCACGTGCATGTCGATGAATCCTGGTGCCACATACGCATTTGTCGCGTCGAAAACCGCGTCATCGCCCGAATCTAACCGTTCGCCGATTGCGGTGACCAGCCCGGCGTCGATGCGCAGGTCGAGCAGCGTATCGATGCCGCTACTCGGATCGATTAGCCTTCCGCCGCGAATTATCACCCGTTTACTAAGAAATCGAGAATAGCCATCCGGACCGAGACTCCGTGCATGACTTGCTTTGCATAACGCCAACCGGCGAACGTAAGGACGCTGTCGTCCAGTTCGACGCCGCGGTTATACGGCCCGGGGTGCATGATGATGGTTTCTGGACGAAGAGCTTGTAAGCGGCGCTGATCCAGCCGATAATCGCGAATGTACTCTTCATCCGAGATCGGCATGTCGGAGAATCGCTCGCGCTGAATGCGCAACAGCACGAGTGCATCGGCCTTCGGCAAGATCGAGTCAAAGTCGCGTTCGATCCGCACGCCTCGTTTCGCGAAATCGTTCGGCAAGAAGCCCTCCGGACCGACCAGCACGACATCGGCGCCGAGTCCGACCAGCCCGGTGATCGTCGAGTGCGCGACTCGACTGTGTTTGACGTCTCCAACGATTGCGATTTTTCGGCCGGCCAACCCACCGAACTCCTCGCACAAGGTGTAGATGTCGAGCAGAGCTTGCGTGGGGTGGGCGTGGCCGCCATCGCCGGCGTTGATGACGTGGCCGTCAAACGAGAGCGCAACGTTGCGCGGAAAGCCCGGCTCGGGATGGCGAATTACCAGAATATTGATACCCATCGCCGCGAGCGTGATTGCGGTGTCTTCAATCGTCTCGCCCTTGTTCAAACTCGAGCGTTCGGGTGTGATCGTAATGACGTCGGCCCCCAAACGTTTCTCGGCAAGCGTGAACGAGGTCATGGTTCGGGTGCTCGATTCGAAAAACATATTGACGCAGGCCGAACCGTCGAGCAAACGCCCGGGCGGCTCGCGTTCGAAACGTTTGGTGCGCTCGAAGAGTTGCTCGATATCGGCGGCGCTAAGATCGTCGAGATCGATAAGACTACGCGTTGTCCGCAACGATCCTCACCTCGTCGCCGTCCGAAGGTTGGCTGCCGACGCAAACTTTTACCCGTTCTTGACGGCTGGTCGGGATAAAGCGCCCGACGTAATCTGGTTGGATCGGAAGTTCGCGCAGTCCTCGATCGACCAAAACGCAGAGCCGAATCGCGGCCGGACGTCCGAGATCGGTGACCGCGTCTAATGCCGAGCGGATCGTTCTGCCCGTATAGAGCACGTCGTCGATCACAATCACCGTTTTGCCCGCGATGTCGGTTGGAATCTGCGACTCGGGCAATGGATGAGAAACGTCATCATCGCGGTAGAGATTGATATTCAAAAAGCCGAGCGGCGGTTTGCTGCCGCTAATCTGCTCGATTTGGGCGGCCAGCCGATTCGCCAGCGCTTCCCCGCCGCGCCGAATCCCAATCAGGTAGAGCTTCTCCTGAGCGTCGACCGGCTCGAGAACCTGATGGGCTAGTCGCGCGATGGTCCGTTCTATTTCGGCCGCGCCGAGCAGGACGCGCTGCTTGCCTGCAATTGAAGAACTCAAGCGGTCTCTCCCATCTCGCCGAGCGAAGCGCGCGCGCGGGCCAGCTCGCTGCGGTACTGCTCCAGCTTTTCGCGCTCTTTCGCCACCACATCCGATTTGGCATTGGCGAGAAACTGCTGGTTGGCTAGCTTCTGCTCGCCCCGCTGCACCTCATTGACCAGCCGCATCGCGTCCTTTCGGTAGCGTTCGAGCAGCAATTCGCGCGGAGCGCGGGCACTTACCGCGGCGAGGGTCTCCTCCAAGCTTGCTCCGGCCGCGGCTACTCGCTCGATTGTGCCAAAGGTAAACGTCCCCAGCAACCCGGCAATTTCATCGCTCAGGTTAGCTGGGACCTCAAGCGTGAGCGGAGCTTTCGGCGCCAGGCCCATCTCGGCGCGAAGGTTCCGAATCCGTTCGGCGGTACGCTGCACGCTTTCGAATTGCTCCGCAGCAGTTGGATCGATTGGAATTTCATCCAGCTCGGGCCATTGGGCGGTCATGATACTGCGGCCGTCGTGCGGTAGCGCTAGCCAGATCTCTTCGGTGATAAAGGGCTCGATCGGGTGCAGCAGCCGCATCGCGTTGTTCAGCACGAACGAGAGTACCGCGGCACGCGTCGACGAGCGCAGCTTGGTCGCTTCGATATACCAATCGCAGAACTCATACCAAAGAAACTTCCAAAGCGACTCGGCAACCGTTCCGAAATCGTAACGCCGTAGTCCTTCGGTAACAGAGTCCGCAGTCTGGTGTAAACGGGTGAGTATCCACTTGTCGGCCAGAGTGAGGGCAGCGGTCGGCGGAAGCGCCAGCGCATTCGGCAAGCCGTCGGGAAGACAGAGAACGTAGCGGGTTGCATTCCACATTTTGTTGTTGAAGTTGCGGGCTTCTTCACAACGCGACTCTTGGAAGCGCACTTCTTGCCCCTCTAAACGCATCTGCCGCATCATCCCGAGTCGAAACGCATCGGCGCCGAATTTGTCGACCAGCTCCAGCGGATCGATGGCGTTGCCTAGCGACTTGCTCATCTTGCGTCCTTGCGCATCGAAAACCAGCGGCGTAATGAAGACTTCCGGAAACGGAACTTTTCCGACGAATTTTTTGCCGAGCATCACCATCCGGGCGACCCACAAGAAAATGATCTCCCAGCCCGTGATGAGTACCGAACTCGGATACCAGTGGGCCAGCTCGTCGGTCTGTTCGGGCCAGCCGAGAATCGAGAATGGCCACAAACCGCTGCTGAACCAGGTATCGAGCGTGTCGGGGTCTCGATGTAATTCGATTGCGTTGTAGCGATCGCGCGCGATTTGGCGAGCCTCTTCTTCGTTTTCGGCGACGACCACTTCGCCGGCCGACGTGTACCAAACCGGCAGCTGATGGCCCCACCAGACTTGGCGCGAGATGTTCCAATCCCGAATATTCGATAGCCAGCTCTCATAGGTGCGTCCGTACCGCTGCGGGATAAACCGAATCTCGCCGTCGTAGTAAGCCTGCAAGGCCGGCTGCGCGAGCGGTTTCATATCGACGAACCACTGCAGCGAGAGCAGCGGCTCAACGACCTCGCCGGTGCGATCGCTGGTCGCAATCGCGTGGCGATACGCCTGCTCTTCGATCAGGAATCCGGCCGACTTCAGGTCGCCTATTAACGCTTTACGACAGTCAAACCGGTCCATGCCGCCGTAGCGTCCGACCGGAACGTCGACGCTCGTAATTTTGGCTTCGAGATCGATCACCGAAGGCATCGCAAGGTTGTGACGCAAGCCGATCTCATAGTCGGTTTGATCGTGCGCCGGTGTGACTTTGACGGCGCCGGTGCCGAATGCGGGATCGACCGCTGTATCGGCGATAATCGGAATCTCACGTTCAAGCATCGGCGGCACCAGCACCGTCTTGCCGATCAGCGCCAGGTAGCGTTCGTCGTCGGGGTGCACCGCAATGGCAACATCGCCCAGAATCGTTTCAGGTCGTGTCGTCGCGATCTCGATACCCGCCGGCTCGCCGCGCGCGAATGGATAGCGGACACGCCAGAGATATGCGTCGCGTTCGACATGCTCTATCTCGGCTTCGGAGATAGTCGATTTGGCTTTGGGGTCCCAATTGATCAGCCGGGTCCCGCGATAGATCAAGCCTTCATTATACAGTTGAACGAAGACTTTGCGCACCGCCGCCGAGAGCGTCTCGTCCATCGTAAAACGCGCGCGCTGCCAATCCGGGCCAAACCCAAGTTGGCGAAACTGCTGGTTGATGCTGCCGCCGTACAGATCCGACCACTCCCAAGCGCGCTTCAGATACGCCTCACGCCCGAGCGACTCGCGATCTTCGCCGTATTTGGCAAGCTCTTTCAGCAAGGCCGCTTCGGTGGCAATCGCGGCGTGGTCGAGTCCCGGCAGCCAATCGGCATTCTCGCCCAGCATTCGGTGAAACCGCACCAGCGCGTCCATCGGTCCGTACGTCGAGCCATGCCCGAGATGCGCGCGCCCGGTGACATTGGGGGGCGGCATGCAGATGATAAACGGCGGGCGCGCCGGATCGGGCTCTTCGTGGAAGTAGCCCGCGTTCTCCCAGGACGCATAGAGGCGCTGCTCCACTGTCTTCGGATCGTATTGCTTCGAAAGGGTCACGGTCCGCTTTCGTTCCAGGCCGAAATGCCGTCTACCTGGATTCAGCTACGCGCGCTTTGCACGCTAGGCCGAATCTGTAGCGTTCGACCTACGGCCGATCCGCCTCGCACGTGGGGCGCTAGCATATGCGAAGGCCTCGCCGACGCGTCTCACTAATGCAAATGTATGATTACCGTTGGTGATAGCGCTCCGTCTGAGATTCTTGCGCTAGGTGCACCACTTCCGAGCTTGATAGTTTGGCTGCGTCACGTCGGTTGAACGTTTTTTCCTGAGCCGCTCGCGCAGTTGCGCGAGCTTCGACC
>JBDTCU010000259.1:0-11465 GCA_039923415.1 Vulcanimicrobiaceae bacterium | reverse complement strand
TGGCGGCCATAGGCTCGGATATTTCTCACGGTAATCAGGTCCACGAAGCCGGCCTCCAATTGCGCACAAGGGCGTCGCTGACACTCACGACGTCTCGCGCCTGCGGGACATCGTGCACGCGCACGATATCGACTCCGGCCGCAATGCCGAGGGCGATCGTTGCGGCAGTAGCGTAGGTGCGTTCATACACAGCGCGACCGGTCAGTTTTCCAAGGGTTGATTTTCGCGAGGTAGCCAGTAAGGTCGGAAAGCCCAGCGCGACCAAACGGTCTAAACTGCGCAGGATCGCAATATTATGATCGGGCAGCTTTCCAAACCCAATGCCCGGATCCAGGATGATATGCTCGGCAGGAACGCCGGCTCGAATCGCCCTCTGCGCGGCAAGCTGCAAATAGCTCAGCACTTCGTCCACAACATCTTTTTCATAGATCGCGGCGGTTTTATTATGCATGATAATGACCGGCGCGCCGGTTTCAACCACTGCTTGGAGCAATCCGTCGGGAAGGCCCCAAATCGAATTTAGGATGTCGGCACCGGCGGCGTGAGCTTCCTGAAAGACTTCCGGTTTGAAGGTGTCCGACGAGATCAGCGCTCGCGGCAGGCGCTCGCGAACGCCGCGAACCACCGGTAATAAGCGTTTGAGCTCGGTGCGTGCGTCAATCGGCGTATGGCCCGGACGCGTCGATTCGGCGCCGATGTCGAGCAGATCGCTCGACCGCTCGAATTGCGCAAGGGCATGCGCGATCGCGGCGTCCGGATCGAGGATGCCGTCGCCGGAGAATGAGTCCGGTGTGACGTTTACAATTCCCATCACATAGGTGCGTTCGCCCCAGCGCAGGTGCGTCGAACGCGCGCGTAAACTGCCGCGTTCAGGGAGTGGACGAACGGACGTTCTCAAGCCACCACTCGCGCAGTTCAGCGACGACGAATGTCGATCCGGTGATAACGATGATATCGGAAGCGTCCGAATTCCGTCGCGCGACCTCGAGAGCTTCGATCGGGCTCGCGATCGCGCGTCCCCAGATCCCTAGGTCCTGTGCGATACTCGCTAGCCGTTGCGGTTTTGTCGCCGTACGTCCGGGCGTTTGAAATTCGGTGAAGATATACGACGCCGGCAGATTGACGAACGCCTGAAGCACATGATGCGCGTCCTTCGTATCGGTGACCGCAATGATGAAAATGAACCGCCGATCGGCAAACGTCGTTCGGAGTGAGGCCACCAGGTGTGCTGCTTTATCCGGGTTATGCGCCACATCGAAGACCACGCTTGGATGCGACGGAAAAAACTCCATGCGACCCGGAAGCATCAATTGTGAAAGGCCGCGGACGACCTCTTCGACGCTCGGGCGCAATCGTTCGTTCAGCTGCTCGAGTGCCAGAATGGCGGTGGCGGCATTCATCTTTTGAAACTCTCCCAGGACCGGAAGCGCAAGGTCGTAGCGCGCGCTCGGGGTGGTGAGGGCAAAAGACTGGCCGTATCGCTGGCTCGGCTGCGGTTCGATCGAGCTTGTATCTTGCACCAAGATGAACGGCGCGCCAACCTCCGCACAACGCGCCGCGATGATGGACCGCGGGCCGGGATCGGCGACCGCCGAAACCAGCGGTATGCCGGGTTTTGCAATACCGGATTTATCGGCCGCGATCTCTTCGAGCGTATTGCCTAAGATATCTGTGTGATCCAGACCGATATTCGTAATCACGCTCACTTGCGGAACGATGACGTTGGTGCCGTCCAGCTTTCCGCCGACGCCAACTTCAATCACCGCCAGATCGACCTGCTCGCGAGCGAAGTACACGAATGCCAGAGCCAGCAAGGTTTCGTAATAGGATGGGCGTCCGAATTCGGCGGCTGTTCGGTCGATCGCGGCCAGCATCTCGGAGATCAATTCAGCAAATCGCTCTTCGTCGATTGCAACGCCGTTGATACGCGAACGTTCGGTCATCGACTTCAAATGCGGCTTGGTGTGCAAGCCGATCTTTTTCCCCGACGCACGCAACGCACTTGCGATCATCGTCGAGGTCGAACCCTTGCCGCTCGTTCCGCCGACATGGATTGTCGGGTAGGCATCCTGCGGATTTCCCAGTTCATCCAAGAACATTCGCATCCGATCCAGCCGATAGGGAACGCGGCGCGACACCGTTTCATTGATCGCCCCCAACAGATAGCTCTGGGCCTGCTCGTACGTCACGAAGCAGAGCCTTCATGGTGCGCTTGGACGCGATCTAACTGATCGGAGATCAGCGCTAGAGCGTGCGGCAGGACGGGCAGGATGACATCGAGGGTTTCGGTGACGGCTTTCGGGCTACCGGGCAAGTTGACGATGAGCGTTTTATGTCGCACGCCCGCAACGGCTCGCGAGAGCATCGCCGTTTTTACGATTGCAAGCGATGCCGCGCGCATCGCCTCGGCGATCCCGGGGATCTCGTAATCCAGAATCGCCGCAGTCGCTTGCGGGGTTCGGTCGCGCGGCCCAAGACCGGTACCGCCGCTGGTCAGGACGAGCGAGACCCGGCTTCGATCGCACAGATCGATCAATTCGGCCTGAAGCGCCGCCGGATCATCCGGCAGAATCGCTTCGAGGACGATCTCATATAGCGCTCCCAGCCGCTCGCGCAGCACCGGCAGACACCCATCGACGCGCGTGCCCGACGCCACCCCGTCCGACAGAACAATCAACGCTGTTCTATGACTCATGACGCGGCCGCCAATCGCCGCTTTTTCCACCGGTCTTCTCGAGCAGCCGCACTTCCTCGATGACGATTCCCTTGTCGAGTGATTTCGCCATATCGTAGATCGTAAGCGCGGCCACCGCAGCGGCCACCATAGCCTCCATCTCGACGCCGGTTTGGGCGCTGGTCCGCGCGTGCGCCTCGATCCGAAGCGCGCCATCGGAGTCCCAGCTAATCTCCACATTCACGCTTGCGAGCGGCAGCGGATGGGCGAGCGGAATAAGCGTGGCCGTCTGCTTGGCTGCCATGATGCCCGCCAGCTGGGCCGTTACCAAAGCGTCCCCTTTTGCGAGGCTCAGCTCACGCAGAGCGGCTTGGGCAGAATCAGGCATCCGGACGCGCGCGAGGGCACGGGCGGTCCGCAGAGTAGGTGCTTTGGCAGAGACGTCCACCATGGAAACACGTCCATCGGCGTCAATATGTGAGGGTTTATTCAAGAAGATATTTAAACGGCCAGTACAGATGACGCTATTCCAGGATACAGGCGCCAATCCTAGTCCATCGGCAAGCGCGCTAGCCGATCTGCTTTCGCTCTTTGGAGCGATCGCCGATTTCGCCGTCGGGTCGCCTCGCCGGCACAGCAGACGGATTGCATCACTGAGCCTTGCTCTTGCGGAGACCGCCGAATTGTCGAATGAAGAGCAGCACGCCCTGGCGTTTGCAAGTCTGCTGCACGGAATTGGCGCACTCGGCAACAGTGCCTATCGCAAGCACGATCCGCTCTCGTCGCGTTCGGCTCAGATCAGCAGCTGGGACGTCCCGCCCGAGGGAGCGCGAATCTGCGGGGCGCTTACGATGCTGCCGAAAGATACCGCAGATTACGTTCGCTGGCATGCTGAGTCATGGGATGGCACCGGCTATCCCGATCAACTCCGCTGGCACGGCACTCCGAGGGCTGCGCAGCTGATTCACATCGCTCACACCTATCTCGAGGCGGGCGAAGCCGAAGACGGCCTCGCTAAAATCGTCAGCCTCGGCGGCATGGCGTTCTCCCCGGAGCTGACGCGGTCGTTTGTTATGTGGTTTCACACGAACAGCGGCGAGATTGCCGTGCGGCCGCTGCCGGCGGAAGTGCTCACCACGTACCCAAACGCCGCGAACGATCTCCTCAACCTGGTTGCCGATCGCATCGATCTGCACAATGCTGCTCCCGGTCGTTGGCAGCGCGTCGCCGCGCGAGCCGGCCGAACCGCCGAAGAGCTTAAATTAGGCGCCGGTGAGCGCGAAACGCTGGAGCTTGCGACGCGTCTTTTCGGGATTGGAGAGTTACGCGCAGACACTCTGGAATCGCAGGATTTCGACGCGCTCTCTACCCTCGGTCGCGATGAGCGCGCCCAAAACGCGGTCGCGGCCGCCGATCTCCTCGACCCGTTCGAAGCACTCCAATCGGTCGCAGCCACGCTGCGGGCGCGCGCTGAGTGGTTCGACGGAACCGGGTTACCGAATGGATTGCGCCATGAGGCCATTCGAATCGAAGCGCGAGTCTTGGCCCCGTGCATCGCCTACGACGCACTCGAACAGTCGGCGCGCGCGCAAGTGCGCAGCGAACGGATTGTCCCGCTCGAGCGCATCGAGGATGCATCCGGAACCCAATTCGATCCAGCCGTTGTTCGAGCGCACTCGGAGGTTGCTCCAACACTCATATGATCCAGCTTAACGAACGAACCCGCCGGATCTCTCCCTCGCGTTTGCATGAAGTCCTCGGACGCTACGACGCACGCAGCATCGTCGATCCTTTCATGGGCGTTCCAACCCACCTCAATTACCTCAAGCGGCACGGCCTAGCCGTCCATGGCGGCGATGTGGTCGAGTGGTTTGTGCGGGTCGGCGAAGGCCTGATTTCTAATGACTTCACGATTTTGCGAGACAGCGAAGTTGCCGAAATCGTCGAGATGATTCCCGGTCGAATCTATTCAGCCGACATGTTCAAAGCTTGGGAAGGCGTCTTCTTCACCGAAGAGCAGTGCATCTATTTAGGCGTCTGGCACGAGAACGTCCATAACTTACGCAGCGACGGCCAGACCGGGCTTGCGATTTTGGGTTTGTGGTTCGTCCTCTGCTATTGGCTGCAGAAAGCCCAATACCCCGACGACATGCAAGACATTCCGCCGAGCGAGCTTGCCTGGAACTACATCCGTCAAACCGACAAATGGGTCTCGAGCAATCTCCAGCACAACTCGGTCCGCCATGCCGATGTCCTTACCACGATCAGCGCACAAACGGCGGATGCGCTCTTCCTGGCTCCGCCGGCGCGCAACTCGTTCCGCAGCGCGGATGCGCGAATCTGGATGTGGGAAGCCTGGTGGCAGGCCAATCCGTACTTCAACATCGAGCATTACTATCGCGAAACGCTGTTCGGAACTCACAGCACCGACGATCAGGGCTACGCGCGCGCGATGGCGAGCGTCCTCTCAGCCGCCGCGGATTATCCGCTGATCGTCATGCAGACCACCGAGCAGCGTGTGCCCGAACTGGAACCGCTCCTTCGCAACGCCCGCTCCGAGATCGAGGTATACTCTCCGCACGCGCTCGAAACATATCTGATCGCCGCCAAGTAGCGGGAGACTCAAGTCAGCTCGCAGGTCGGGCCGAGTAGCGCTGCTGACCGGGATGCCACTCACAAATCGAGCCGTCCAGCATGACGAATGTTTCGCAGCCGTCGACGTCGGGGTTAAAGTCCTCGTTGTGCGCTTTGGTTGCGCTCGCATTCACGTGCGCGTTCTTGCGAGCCGTAGCGCGCGCTTTGACATACGAGAACTGCGGGCCCTTAGCCAGAAGGTTCAGCGCATTTGCAAGCTCTTGCGCCTGTTGTGGGCCTCGCACTAACCTACCCGAGTGGTATTCGACTGAAAGCGCATCCAGAGGAAACTTAAGATCGCCAGAACGACGTAGAGAATCGTGTGTTTAACGTGCGGATGACCATCTAGGCCGAGTACCGGCAAGAACGAGGTCGCGCCGGTTGCGGTCAGAATCGCGAGAACAATGAAGATGATGCCGAGAACGAGTGCGAGCATTTTCATGAAATAATCCCCTTTAGTGCGAGCGTCAGACAGAGTGCGCCGAAGATCAGGCAATACCAGCCGAACGGGCGCAGGTCGTTCGATTGAAAATACTTCGTGAGAAACGCCACCGAGAGAAACGCACAGATCCCGGAAACGACTCCGCCGACGATCGCTTCAATTGCAATCCCGCTTGCTCCCGGCGCATAGAGTTGCGGAATCTTCAACAGCGCAGCAGCAAAGATGACCGGGGTGGCGAGCAAAAATGAATACTTCGCAGCGTCCGCATGCGTGAGATCGATTAGCAAACCCGCCACGATCGAAGTACCCGAGCGTGAGATGCCCGGCAAAAGCGCAAGCGATTGCCCGAAACCGACGAAGACGCTTTGCGACCAGCCGATCTGTTCGAGCCGCTTGCCTTTTTCTTGAACCTCCGGCATCGCGTGTTGGCGTTTGCGCAAAAATTCACCGAAAAACATCACGAGTCCGTTTATCATCAAGAAAATCGCGGCCGGCGCGACGGCGCCCAGCAAGGCTTGCACTTTCTCCTGAAAGAGCAGTCCGAGCAAGCCGACCGGAATCGTTCCGACCACCAGCAGCCAGCCGATGCGCTCATCGCGATCGTCGGAGAGTTTGCCGCGGGCGATGCTGGCCAACAGCGCCCGGACGATCGCAGCCCAATCACGCCAATAAAAAGCGATCAGCGCCAGCGCGGTTCCTAAGTGCAGAACCACCACGAACGCCAGAAAGCTGGGATCGGCACGTTTGATGTTATTCCAATGGAGCAGTGCCGGGACGAGAATGGTATGCCCTAGGCTGCTGATCGGGAAAAGTTCGCTGATTCCCTGAAGAACCGCCAGTATCATCGCCTGAGCAAAAGTCACGGAGGCGTGGTTACGCCCGGCCGGGCAGGATTGCCTGCGGGCGCGGACTAAGCCGCAAGCGTGGACAACCTGGAAGTCCCCGCCGCCGAGGCGGCTCACGAAGGTCACAGCCGAGCGTTTGAGCGCGTCGGGGACACGCTGTTGGTTTCGTACAGCATCTCTGAGGATTTTGCGCCCGAATTTACCGAGACGTACGACATTGCGGTCGGCGGAATGGCAATCCTTACGAATGCCGAGCTGCCCAGCAATTTGCCGCTCGAAGTTCAGCTCGAACTGCGCGGCGACTCCAAGCCGATGCTGCGGCTGAACGCCATGGTCCGCTGGTCGCGGTTCGACACCTTACTGCGCCGCCATCGCACTGGAGTCGCGTTCGTAGATGTCGACGAGGAGACGAAGGGTAATCTGCTGCGCTACATCGACACCCTCAACTTGCTCCGCGACATGGGCGTTTTATAACGCCACAAATTTGACCGTGTAGGCGTAGAAGCCGGCCGTCGGTTTACATTGGACTAGGCGCGGCGTGAACGTGCTGGCGCGCGCCATGGCAGTCGCGATTTGATCGAGCCCCGCATCGCCCGAACTGGAAACAATCGTGGCGGTGGTTACGACCCCGTGTGAATCCAAACTCACCTGGATTCGCGATATGCCGCTCTTGCCCGACCCCCGAACCTCGGCGGGTATCGGCGGCGCCGTTGCACTTACCGCAACCGCCGGATCGGCATTAGGTGTGAGGCATCCATTCACGTTCGGGAGCGGGCTCGGTGCGAGCGACGGCGTCGGGGCCGGCGTAGGCGCCGCGGTCGGAAGCGCTGCCAGAATCGGCACCGTACGAACTCCCGGCAGAACCGAGGCGGCAGACGACTTTGGCGGTGCGATTTTGGAGTGAACGCGGGCTCGGGCTCTTATCACCGGCGGCGGAGTCGGGCGGGGCGTGGCTTTGCTGATCGGCAAGAACATCCGCTTGCTGAGCGTCACATAGTGCGGCGGTGCTACCGGAGTCGCTAGCGGCCAATGAAAGAAACGGGCTGCAAGTAAGTGGAGCGCGAGCGAGCAGACGAACGCAATAAACAGCAGGCGGCGCCCACGACGAGGATCCATGGCTTTCAGCGCATCTTAACGGCCGCCACCCCTGCTAATTGCCCGGATCAAACTCTGCGGTGAAGCCGTAGTCGCCGGCTACCGGTAAGCAGTTCACGATCTTGGGCGAGTAACTCGACGCTCGCGCCGCTGCTACAGCCGCATTGTCGATCGATGAATTGCCGGAGCTTTGCTGAACGGTGGCATTGGTCAGCGAGCCGCTGGCCCCGACCGTCACCTTCACAAGTACCGTCACGACGCCCAAATTTTGCTCCCGCGCCATCTCCGGATAATCCGGGGGAACTTTGTTCGTCGCAACCGCATCTCGATACGGAACGGCACACCGTGCAGCCGGCGTCGGTGCGGGCGGCGCCGAGCGTACAGGTGCCGGAGCGGCGGTTCCTTGACCCTGAGGCACGCCGATGTCCGAGCCGTTCTTCGGCTGAGCCGGCGCTACCACGGCTGGTCCGGTGTTGCTGCTGTTATGGGTCCTGATCAGGTTGACTTTGAGCGGTCTGGGCTGCGGCTGCTGTTGTTTCGGCGGGGGGGTGCTTTTGGGCGGCTGAGTCGGGTTAGGTGTCGGTGTCGGAGGCGGCGGAGTCGGCACCTTTACAACAACCTTCTTAATCTCCGAGACTTTTTCGACTGTCTGATCTTCGGCGTGAGTCTGCTTAAACGGAATCAGCGGACCGCCGACCAAATGGATGAGCAGTGAGATAAGGACAGCCGGCCACAGAAAGCTGCGGGCGCGATGGCCCATGGTGATATAAGGGGAATCGTTCTTATCGGCCATCGGTTAGCTCTTGCTGCCTATGACGTGATTCGCCAAGCCGAAGTTCGTGAGGTTTTGCGATTTCGCGGCGTCCATCACTTGCAGAATGGTACCGTAACTGGCCTTCGGATCGGCTTTAATGATGACGCTCTTTTGGGTGCTGTTGGTTTGCGTTTGCAAGGTCTTGAAAGCATCCGAGGCTTCGCTAATCGTTACGGTGTGCGAGCCGATTTGAATTTTATTATCCGGAGTAACGATCACGACGATCTGGGACGCCTGAACCTTATCTTTGTTGTAAGCATCGGGAAGCTTCGGCTCCTTGGTAACCGATGCGAGGATGATGAAAATGATCAGGAGGACTAGCAGCACGTCGGTAAACGGCGTGATGTTGATGGTCGACATGACCTCTTCTTCGCCTTGACCAGTCGAAACGGCCACGAGTTACAGAACCTCCATCATGATGTCACAAACCCGACATCGGTAAGATTCGCGATTTTTGCGGCATCGAGAATCCGTATAATCAGCCCGTAGGGGGCCTTCGCATCGGCGATGATGTCCACGTGCTTGCCCGGCTTTTTCGCAGCGACGGCGGACATATCCGCATAAATATGCGCCACGTCGCTCTTCTTGCCGTCGACAAAGATCACGCCCTTAGAGTTCACGTCGACTTCGATAGTATCGTGCTTATTAGGATTGCTGGTGCTGGGATTACTATGATTGGCCAGCTCTTTTTCAAATCCGGGCGGCGTAATGAGCGCTGCCAGAATCATGAAAATGATGAGCAAAACCAGCAGCACGTCGGTGAACGGCGTGATGTTGATCTCCGCCATGACCTCTTGATCTTGTTTTGCCGATAACAGCGACACGGGAAGCTTCCTTACGTCGCGCTTAGGATGCCGAGCCGGGTTTGCCGGACCCAACCGGCTGATAGAGGTCGGTTGGAATCGGAGCGCCGGTGTTGTGGAAGTGCAGCATCTCTGCGAGCTGGTTGGCGGCGACGATCATCTCTTGGTTATACGACTTGATGCGCGTCTTGAAGTAGTTGAAGAAAATAACCGCAATGACGGCTACGAACAATCCGGCGGCCGTGGTGATCAGCGCTTCGGAAACGCCGGCTGCGACGACCGCAGGCGTCGAGTTTCCTTTGAGCGCGATATCGTCGAAGGCGTGGATAATACCGAGAACGGTACCGAACAATCCGACGAAGGGAGCGATAACGGCAATCGTACCGATGATGCCGAGGTTGCGCTCCAGGGAGTTCAAATGCTCCATAAGCGCAATCGATAGGGCGTCGGTGATGTCGGCGCGATTTTTCTCACCACGCATCAGGCCGAACTCCAGAATTCGCGGAAGCATGCCCTTTTGTTGTGCGCAGTATTTAATGGCACCGTCGATGTCGTCCGCAGCGATCTTGCCGCCCAGGACTTTCAATAGACCCTTGGTATCGCCGTGCTGCTGAGCGAAAAAGACCAGGCGCTCGATAACTACCGCGATCACCGCGATCGAACAGATGATCAACCCCCACATGGCTGGTCCACCGCGCTGAATGAAGTTGAAGAAATTGCCGAAGAAATCCACTACTGTCTCGACCCCTCTGTCACCGTGCACTGAACATGAAAAAAGTTACGAGGGCAAGCCCTCGTCCCCGTGAAGGCGGACCATTGGCCCACCCCCACGGAAAGTCCTACTACTGCTTAAGGTTATTCTTCATGAAGCTTTCGATCTGGATTTGAAGGGCCGCATTTCCTGCGGTCTTGGCCAGATCATCGGCTTTATTAAGGTACACTAAAGCTTGCTTCTTGACCCCGTCATCGTGACTGCCCGCGTACTCTCCGGTCAGACCGAGGCCGGCCGCGAAGTTCGCCATCGCGTCGTTCGGGTTTATCGCCAACGCCTTATCGGCCTCTGCTTTCACTTTTGCATAATCGGGTTTATCCGCCTTTGACATCTCGAACGCGACCGAGGTGTAAGCCGTGACTTGCACTTCCGGATCGCCCGAGGCGGCAGCCTGTTCGAAGGCTTTGATAGCCTCATCGTGCTTGGCGGCGCCGGCCGCAGTGTTGCCTTGCGAGAGGTAGTAATTACCGAGCACTCGCGCAGGCGCTTTGCTGGTCGGATCGAGCGACTTGATCTCGCTCGCTGTTGCGTTCGCATCTGCCTGATCGTTGTTCGCGATATAGGCTTGCAGTAACTCGACATCAATCTGCACGCGCGTATTGCTGTCGGTCTTCTTATCGGCCGACGCAAGCGCACTCGACCTCTTCAAGTCGGTGATCGCACTCGCGGCATCTTTGTTGCCTAACTCCGCAACCCCAAGCGCGAAATATGACCCGCCGTTCGGCGCAACCGCAACCCCTTTTTTCGCGTAGGCTAGCGCCTGAGCGGGGTTGGACTGCGCAAGCGATGCGCCGGCATTCGAAAACGCCGAGCTCGCGATGATTTTATAGGCTTTTGGGATCGCTGCGGCTTTATCGAATGCAGCTGCGGCTGCGGCGTAGTCTTTCATGAAATACTCGGCGGCGCCAAGCTGCGCCTGGGCAGTGCTATTGGCGGGATTGCTTAGCACGGCGCTCTGCGCGGCCGCTTTCGCGCCGGCGTAATTACCGGCTCGCAGCATGCCGTCGATGCCTGAGGAGCCGCCTCGGCCGGTCGTTGAGGCTGCCAACGACTTGCCGTTAAATTTCAGGGTGTAATCGTAAAACGCGGTGGTTGTCTTACCGCCGCGCGTACCGACCCGGTAGCTAGCGCTCTGGGCGATATCCATCGCGGCCGAATTGTCACCGGAGTTGCTGCTCCGAATAACCTTGATCACTTTGTGGGACCCGTCGGCGTTCACCTGCACTTGCACGACCACTACGCCGGTGCCGGCAATGCCGTGTGTGCTGTTGCCTTGCTTGATTAATTTCGGGGGAACATAGTCGTTGTAGACGACGGCTCGGGCAGGTGTGACCACAGTAAGCAGCATCGCTCCTGAGAGCGCGACTGAGGCCAGGACCAGTACAC
>JBDTCU010000258.1:0-6184 GCA_039923415.1 Vulcanimicrobiaceae bacterium | reverse complement strand
TATGACGATACGAAGATCAAAGATGACACCGGGAAACCTATCAAACGCAAAGCCGCCGAGATCGTCATCAATACGATGCAGATGCTCGACCGGGCCCAGCGCCGCGACACTGAAGGCGGCGATCAATTCTCCGGGAGCGCTCCCGCCGGCCGAGCCGACGACGGCGCACTCGATGAAGAGATTCCGTTCTAACCGTTTTTAAGGAATATCATGGCTGCAACCAAACCAAAACGCCCACCCAAAGACCGGCGCGTCAAAAAGAAACCCTGTAACTTCTGTGTAGACAAGGCGATCGACGTCAATTATAAAGACGTGATGCGCCTCAAGAAGTACATCTCAGAACGCGGAAAAATTCTGCCGCGCCGGATCTCCGGAAACTGCGCGAAGCATCAGCGATTGCTGACGGTCGCGGTCAAACGCGCCCGCGTCATCGCATTTCTCCCCTTCGCCGCAGAGTAGGTTTCGATGAAGGTCATTTTACTGGGCGACGTCAAGCCGCTCGGGAAGAAAGGGGAGATTGTCGAGGTAGCCGAGGGCTATGCGCGCAATTTTCTCTTTCCTCGTAAACTCGCGTCTGAAGCCAGTAAAGGCGCGCTGGCGGTCCTGGCCGAGCAGCACAAAGCCATGGTAAAGCGTGATGCGGTTGCGTTGGCTGAAACCAAGGAGCTAGCCACTCTGCTGGAGAGCAAGTCGGTATCGGTGCGAGCCAAGGCCGGCGGGAACGGCAAACTCTTCGGCACCGTCACCAACTCCGATATCGCCGAGGCGATCGGAGAGACATTCTCGATTACTGTGGACAAGCACAAAATCGAAATCAAAAGCTCGATCAAAGCGCTCGGTTCCTACCCGGTAGAAATTCGGCTAGGAAAGAACATTATCGCGAAGACGACCGTCAGCGTCGTCGCAGCTTAATCCAAGAGGTACTTCTCAAGTGCCAAGCGCCGTCAATAATCCGTATGTCACTCGTTTTCGGCGCAAATTCGGCGGCGAAGACGAACTGACGCGCTCTGTCGCGGCCCTCTATGAAGTCCTGGGTGCCGTCCTAGGAGCCGATAAACTCGTCTTGCGCGCCGGCAAGATGAACGCCCTAAAGATGATGCGCTCGCAAACGTTGCCGGATCGCATCTGCGCTCTGCAGCGCTTGGTCTTTGAAGATCCGACGCTGGAACGGGTAACCAGCCGTGCCCAGTATCGGCGAGTTATCGGCGAGATAGAAGACGGCTTGGCCGATTTAATGGCACAGAAGAACGTGGAAGATTCGATCGAGCGCAAAATCAGCGCCAAAATGATCGAGCGGCATCAGGATTATCTCAAAGATCTCAAACTCGAAGCGCTTAAAGAAGACTCTGGTCCCGAGACCCCGGCGACGCAGAAGAAACTCGAAGAACTCAAAGCGCTCTCCGGGCGTGGTTTAGCCGCATCCGCTTTAGCCCAATTACGGCCGCAATCGCTCAAAGAGATCGTCGGGCAGGAAGCCGCGATCGGCTCGCTGCTCGCGAAAATCAGCTCGCCATACCCCCAGCACGTGATCTTGTACGGGCCGCCGGGAGTCGGAAAGACCACCGTCGCGCGACTGGCCCTCGAAGTCGCCAAGAGCCGTGCTCACACCCCATTCAAAAAAGATGCGCCATTCGTTGAGGCGAGCGGGCCTACGCTGCGATGGGATCCGCGCGAGACGACCAATCCGCTGCTCGGCAGCGTGCACGATCCCATCTACCAAGGCACGCGGCGCGAATTCGCCGATGCGGGAATACCGGAACCAAAACTGGGCCTCGTGACCAAGGCCCACGGCGGCGTGCTGTTTATCGACGAATTGGGCGAGATGGATCCCCTGCTCCAAACCAAACTGCTGAAGGTACTGGAAGACAAAACGGTCGCGTTTGATTCTTCGTATTATGACGAGTCCGCATCCAACGTTCCCGAGTACATCAAGAAGCTGTTCAAAGAGGGTGCGCCGGCCGATTTTATTTTGATCGGGGCCACCACCCGCGAACCCGAGGATATCGATCCGGCGATTCGATCGCGTTGCGCGGCCGTCTACTTCGAGCCGCTCACTCAGTCCCAAATCGTAACGATCGTCTCGGCCGCGGTGAAACGTTTGAGCGCGAAAGCGGTTCGCGCGGTCTTGCAACTTATCGCTTCGTACACGATCGAAGGCCGCAAAGCGGTCCAGATCGTAGCCGACGCGTACGGGCAGGCACTCTATCGCAGCAAGACCCGAGAAGCGACGGTAGCGATCAGCGAAGATGACGTCAGTGCGGTGGTGCAGGCCAGCCGATTGGTTCAGCATACAATCGTGCGCGGCCGAAAGGTTCGTGAAACCGGCAAGTCATTCGGACTTGGCGTTCTGCATTATCTGGGCAGCATCATCGAGATTGAAGCAGTGGCCTTTCCCGCAACCGCGCCGGGAAAGGGGTCGGTGCGCTTTAACGACGCAGCCGGCGCGATGGCCAAGGACAGCGTATTCAATGCCGCAGCGGTGGTGCGCAGCGTCACCGGTTTGGACACCGCGAACTACGACCTGCACATCAACGTTATCGGCGGCGGCAACATCGACGGTCCCTCGGCTGGGCTGGCGATCTTCATAGCACTATACTCGGCGCTCACTAAGACGGCGCTTCCGCAAGACGTCGCGATCACGGGTGAACTGTCGATTCAGGGCAAAGTGCGGCCGGTCGGCGGAATCATCGAAAAACTCTACGCCGCGCGCCAAGCCGGCATGCGCGCGATTTTGGTTCCTAAAGAAAATCTTAGCGAAATCGACGCCTCCCTCGCCGGCATTAAAGTGATTCCGGTCACCTCCATCGAGCAAGCGTTTCGTGCTTTAGATCTCCACAAGAAATCCACAAGGCGGCCGGCTCGCGCGCGCCGCAATACAGCTACCCACTCATGAGCGTCAGCAACCTCGCCGTCATCGACCGCATTCCGCCCCAAAATCTCGAGGCCGAGATGGCCGTGCTCGGCTCTATTTTGGTCGATCGCGAAATCATGGGGACCGTCAGCGAATTAGTAAAGACGGAAGATTTCTACGCCCACGTGCATGAGTCGATCTATGCCGCATTGCTGCGGCTCTACGATCGCGGCGAGCCGCTCGACAAGATCACCGCGTCGGAAGAACTGAAGCGCTACAATCTGCTCGAGAAAGTCGGCGGCCTTTCCTATTTAAGTTCGCTGATGGACACCGTCCAAACGGCCGCTTCGGCTGCGTATTACGCGAAGATCGTGCGCGAAAAGGCGGTCTTGCGCTCGTTAATTCACGCCGGAACGCAAATCTCGCAGATGGGCTTCGAGCAAGAAGAAGATGTGGAAGGCGCGCTTGATAGCTGCGAACAGTTAGTCTACGAAA
The DNA here is from genome assembly GCA_039923415.1 of Vulcanimicrobiaceae bacterium. GTDB lineage: Bacteria > Vulcanimicrobiota > Vulcanimicrobiia > Vulcanimicrobiales > Vulcanimicrobiaceae > JALYVT01. The sequence continues at coordinate 2,838 of JBDTCU010000258.1, read as the reverse complement.
TAGGCAACCGTCAGTTGCGCGGAGATTTCATGCCGGTCAGCCGCTTGCTGAAACCGGCGTTCGAGCAGATCGACAGACTCTTTCACAGCCGCGGCGACCGCACCGGCGTCACCTCCGGTTTCCGCGACATCGACGAGATGACGGCAGGCTTTCAACCCGGAAACTTCATTATCATAGCCGCCCGCCCGGGAATGGGCAAAACGTCCTTCGCGCTGAACATGGCGGCCAGTGCGGCGCGTGAAGAGACGGCTCCAATTGCATTCTTCTCGCTCGAAATGTCCAATGACGAGCTCGTCCAGCGACTCATCTGCGCTGAGGCGCGGCTTTCGATGCACGATATGCGGCGAGGGAATATCAAGCCGCACCAGTGGGAGGAGATGTCGCGCGCGATGGGCGTGCTCAACGAACTGCCGATTTATCTCGATGATTCGGGAGGGTTGACGGTAACGGAAGTCCGCAGCCGTTGTCGTCGGCTCAAGTCGCTGCACGGCTTAAGCGCGGTGGTGGTCGACTATCTGCAGCTCGTCAGCCCGGGTGTCTTAAGTAAAGGCGCCAACCGTAACGAAGAGCTCTCAACGATCTGCCGCACCATGAAGATGACCGCCAAGGATTTGGGCGTTCCGATCATCGCGCTGGCCCAGCTTAACCGGGGTGTCGAATCTCGTCAGGATAAGCGTCCGATGCTCTCGGATTTGCGCGATTCGGGTTCGCTCGAACAGGAAGCCGATATGGTCGCCTTTCTCTATCGAGAAGATTACTACGCGCAGAATCAGGAAGTTGCCGAGCCCGGCGTCACCGAGTTCATCGTTGCGAAACATCGCAACGGTCCGACCGGCATGGTCAAGCTCCGTTTCGAGAAAGAGTTTACCCTCTTCCAACCCTACGGCGACGAATCGCACTTCGCGCCTCCTTAGTGGTGTCCGATTTTCTCTTGCAGGTAGCTGCGCGAGAGTTTGACGTACTCATCGGCGGCAATCTCGATCCATTTGGCAGCTTCGCCTTCGAGCGGCTTCTTGACTGTAGCCGGCGCGCCTGCGGCTACTACGGCATCCGGAATTTGCGCGTTCTCGCCGACCACACTTCCGGCCGCGATCAGCGAGCGTACACCGACCACCGCACCGTTCAAGATGACCGCGTTGCTGCCGATCAGCGCTTGGTTGTTGATCAGGCAGTCCTCCATTACCGCGCAGTGTCCCACCGTGACATCGTCGCCGATAGTCGTGCGCCCATGTTCGCTGACGTGAACTACGGCATTGTCTTGAATCGAGGTGCGAGCGCCTATTCGAATCGGCCCGTTGTCGGCTCGAATGACCGTGCCGAACCAGATCGATGATTCTGGACCGACTTCAACATCGCCGATCAGGACGGCGGTCGGGGCGATGAACGCTGAAGGGTCGACCTTTGGCGTTTTGCCGCGATACGCGATGAACATAAGCTACCTCCGACGAAGCCTATTCCCATGCACCGCCACAATACCCCGCTGCGCGGCGTGAAGGCCATTCCGCATCCGCGAGCCGACGACCCGAACTATACGGCAGTCAACTACCAGTATGCCGGCCGCACCGGGCACGTTCACGAAGTTATGACTATCGACGGGCGAGAACTTGCTAAGATCGGATTCGACGACCGCAAGATCGTGTATTATCTGCTCGAAGATGTAGAGTTGGACGACACCGCCAAACGCGGAACATTTCACGACAAGCAGTAACTGCCAAAGGAAGGTTTTGATGCCGATCGTTCCCGCAGCGCCCCCGCAACCCGTTCCCGTATACGGCGGGTTTGACTATGTGACCGTCGATGCGGTCAATCGCCGAGTTTACGCCGCGCATGGCGCAAGCCGTTCGCTTCTGATCGTCGACGCCGACTCGGGCAACGTGCTCGGCCAAGTGCGAGTCGGCCCCATGGCTGGCGTTGCAGTGAATCCCGCGAACGGTCATGTGTTCACCGGAAACGGCATCGGCCGGTCGCTCTCGGAGGTCGACCCCGTTGCCATGAAAGAGCTGCGCAGCGTCGATGTTGCCGGCCCGGTCGATGCGATAGTGTTCGATGCGGGCCTGGATCGGATCTATGCTGATGAAGATGACGGCACCCGGATCTTCGTTATCGATTCAAAAACGTTCAAGCAGATTGGGACGATCACGCTGCCCGGTCACAAGCCGGAGTATCTGGCGATCAATCCCAAAACCCACGAAGTCTATCAAAATATCGCCAATCTGAGCGAGATGGTCGTGATCGACCCGAAAACGCTCAAGGTTTCTCGCACGATCAAAACGCCCGAGATCCAGAGTAATCACCCGCTTCAATATGACCCCGATTTCGATCAGATCCTCGTTGGGGGATCCAATGGGAAGCTGTCGGTGTATTCGAGCGCAGGCGCGCTGCTGCACACGATCGACATCCCGGCGCGAATCGATCAGTGCAACCTGGACCAGCAAAGCCACCTATTGGCTTGCGCCGGAAGCGGCAAGATCACGCTGATCAAAAACGACGGGAAAACCGCGCCGGCGATTGTCGGGCAGGTCGATGTCGCGAGCGGAATGCACACCTTGGCAATCGATCCAAAGAGCGGCGACATCTTTGCCGTGTGGGCTACCGAGAGCGGCGACTTTATTCAGCGCTTCAACGTAAAACAGTAGTCGTGTAATCGCGGTCACGATCCAATTAGACCCGTCGTTATGCATAGGTGCGCAGCCCGGACGATTCGATCTTAACCTGGCGCGAATTCGAGCTACACGCCCGCAGTCGCCGTGCCTGGCGCAGCGGTGCGCCGCTGGAACTCAGCGAGCGTGAGTTCGACCTATTTTCGGTACTGGTACGAGAGCCGCGCCGGGTCTTTCA